>JAIXSW010000421.1 GCA_027484495.1 Gammaproteobacteria bacterium | reverse complement strand
GTGGTGCTGATTTCACTGATTTTGAAGCTGATGTGCTGGTTCGTGCCAATACGGCGTGGCTGAAGCGTAAACCACTGACGCACGGTGGTCTGCTGAAGTATGTGCATGATGGTGAATACCACGCCTATAACCCGGACGTGGTGCAGACCTTACAAAAAGCAGTGCGTAGCGGCGATTACGAGGACTACAAAGCCTATCGTGATGTGGTCAACACTCGCCCCGTCGCGCATATCCGCGATTTGTTTGCGCTGGATAAGTCGAAGGCGACGCCAATTGCGCTTGATAAAGTATCGCCAGCCGAACAACTGTATCCGCGCTTTGACAGTGCCGCCATGTCGATTGGCGCTTTAAGCCCGGAAGCGCATGAAGCGTTAGCGATTGCGATGAACCGGCTGGGCGGCCGTTCCAACTCCGGTGAAGGTGGTGAAGACCCACGCCGCTTTGGTACGGAAAAGAACAGTAAAATCAAACAAGTGGCTTCTGGCCGCTTCGGTGTGACGCCGCATTATCTGGTCAATGCTGAAGTGATCCAGATTAAAGTCGCGCAAGGTGCCAAACCGGGTGAAGGCGGTCAGTTGCCGGGTGAAAAAGTCACGGCTGAAATCGCCCGCCTGCGCTATTCAGTGCCGGGCGTCACGCTGATTTCGCCGCCGCCGCATCACGATATTTATTCAATTGAAGATTTGTCGCAGCTGATTTTTGACTTAAAACAGGTCAATCCACAGGCACTGATCTCGGTCAAGCTGGTGTCCGAGCCTGGCGTTGGCACTATCGCAACCGGCGTTGCCAAAGCTTATGCCGACCTTATCACTGTGTCCGGTTATGACGGCGGCACCGGCGCCAGCCCGCTGACGTCGGTGAAATACGCCGGCAGCCCGTGGGAGCTTGGCCTCGCTGAAGTGCATCAGGCCTTAGTCGAAAACGGCCTGCGTGACCGCGTGCGGTTGCAGGTCGACGGTGGTCTGAAAACTGGCCTCGATGTCGTCAAAGCGGCGATTTTAGGCGCTGAAAGCTTCGGTTTTGGTACCGGTCCGATGGTCGCACTTGGTTGTAAATTCCTGCGGATTTGCCACCTGAATAACTGTGCCACCGGCGTGGCAACACAAGACGCGACACTGCGCCGTGACCATTTCAACGGTTTACCGGAAATGGTGATGAACTACTTTAAGTTCATCTCAACCGAAGTGCGTGAATTGATGGCGGAACTTGGCGTCAGCCAACTCACCGATTTGATTGGCCGCACCGATTTACTCAGTGTGAAACCAGGTGAAACTACCCGTCAGGCCAAACTGGATTTAACACCTATCCTGTTGGCCAGTGGCGTCAGTTCAGACAAACCGCTGCATTGTGTGCAGAACAACGACCCGTTCGACAATGGCCCGCTGAACCAGCTGTTAGTGGAACGCTGTGCTGACATGGTCAAATACAAGACCGGTGGCCGGCTCAATCTGGCTATTCGCAACACCGACCGCTCGGTCGGTGCCAAGTTATCAGGCTTGATTGCCCGCACGCACGGCAATCAGGGCATGGCGACAGAGCCAATCGAAGTGCAGTTTAACGGCACAGCAGGCCAGAGCTTTGGCGTCTGGAACGCCGGTGGTCTGCACCTGTCGCTGCAAGGCGATGCCAACGACTATGTCGGTAAAGGCATGACTGGCGGCCAACTGGCGGTGTATCCGCCTAAAGGCTGCAGCTTCGCCAAAGACAACGCCACTATCGTCGGCAACACTTGCCTGTACGGTGCTACCGGCGGCCGTTTATATGCTGCGGGCCGCGCCGGCGAACGTTTTGCCGTGCGTAACTCCGGCGCCATTGCCGTGATTGAAGGCACCGGCGATAACTGCTGTGAATATATGACTGGCGGTGTCGTGGTGGTACTGGGGCAGACTGGCGTGAACTTTGGCGCCGGCATGACCGGTGGCTTCGCTTACCTTTATGACGAGCAAAACGACCTCGATTTGCGCGTCAACGGCGAACTGGTGGAAACACTCGACATCAGCACACCGATCCTGCAGGAGCATTTGCGCAGTCTGATCCATCAACATTTTGAAGCCACAGGCTCCGAACGCGCGCATCAGATCTTGTCGTCGTTCCAGAGCTGTTTAAGTAAATTTAAGCTGGTAAAACCAAAAACCAGCGACGTTAATACCCTGCTGGGCCACCGTGCCCGCTCGTCCGCCGAGCTGCGGGTTCAGGCGATGTAAGGAGGAACCTATGGCTCAGAACGTTTATCAGTTTATCGATGTAAAGCGGGTGGACCCACCGAAAAAATCGCTGGATGCCCGCACTATTGAGTTTGTTGAAATTTATCAGCCGATGACCGACACCCAGGCGGCAGGTCAGGCCGACCGTTGTCTCGACTGCGGCAATCCGTATTGTGAATGGAAATGCCCGGTGCATAACTACATTCCACAGTGGCTGAAGCTCGCCAACGACGGTCGTATTGTGGAAGCGGCTGAGCTGGCACACAAAACCAACTCGCTGCCGGAAGTCTGTGGCAGGGTCTGTCCGCAGGACCGGCTTTGTGAAGGCGCCTGTACGCTGAACGAAGGGTTTGGCGCTGTCACTATCGGCTCGATTGAGAAGTACATCACCGACAAAGCTTTCCAAATGGGCTGGCGGCCGGATTTATCCGCTGTGGTGAAAACCGATAAAAAAGTCACCGTGATTGGTGCTGGCCCGGCAGGCCTGGCTTGCGCCGACGTATTGGTCCGTAACGGCGTC
>JAIXSW010000112.1 GCA_027484495.1 Gammaproteobacteria bacterium | reverse complement strand
GTGCCGAGCTGTTTGATGGCAACCATCGCTGCAACCGGGCCTTGTGGAATGCGCTGAGTTGGCGCTTGTTCGGCGCTTAGCGGTGCGTCCAGCAACATAGCTTCAGTTGCCGCCTGATAATTCGACGGCACGCCCTGACTGCCCAGCAACAGCGCCAGCACCACCGACAACGGCAGCAACACACGGGTCAAAGCACGCAGGGTGTCCTGGTAGAAGTTACCGAGGTTACGCGGTTCACCGGTTTTCGCCGTCGCCGAGTTCAGACCACCGGTCATGCCGCGCAGCACCGCCAGCGCCAGCGCCAGGCCCATCGCCGGGGTTAAAAATTGCAGGGTGACCAGCACCACGCTCTGGCTGAAAAAGCTCAGTTGTAACTGGCCGGAATAATGTTGCTGGTTGGTATTGGTTAAAAAGGACACGGCGGTATGCAGGGCTAAATCCCAGCTCAGCGGCCCGGCGTTATCCGGATTGAGCGGTAACAGATGCTGACAGAGCAACAGGACATAAGCGAGGATGCCCAGTAGTAAATTGGCAGCGACAAATGCCAGCCCATATTGCCGCCAGTTCATACCGGCACGGCCATCGACGCCGAGCAGGCGCAAGATCAGCCGCTCCGGTCCGGCGAATATTTTATCGGACCAGTGCGGCGCACCGGCAAACACTGCCGTCATATAACGGCCAAGCGGCCAGGATAACAGCCCCGCCGCCAGTAAAATCAATACAACGTCCATTGCCGCTCCTAAAATTTTTCCGGCGCACGCATGGCTTCCGCCAGCACCAGCGCCAGAGCACACAGGGTGAATAACAACAACCAGTTCATCATTTTTCCTCAGGGGGTAATTCCGGTGGAAATTTTGGGGCAGCAGCGCGTAAAGTCTCCAGACGCAAAACAGCGCCGGGCGTAAAGAAGGCGTAAAAATGAGTGGGATAAAACAAGCGGTGGCGGAATGGTTTGACCCGATATCCGCATCAAATCAACAATTCGGTTTACCGGATAAGCAGCACGAACAGCAGAACACAAACGAGCACCAGCAGCCGGATAGTAACATCACGGCGAATAGGCTGAGCAGGTAACAACGCCTTGATATCGTCAGGCAACGGCATTGGTTTGATGGCTGACACATTGGCGCCACCGGTATTACCAAGTGGTACCCAGCCGGTCAGAAACCCCGGTAATACCGCCAGCAATCGCAACAGCTGGCCCAACACTTCTTTGACCGAGCCCAGTCGCCAGCCGCACTTCAGCATCCACCAGTGCGTGACATAATGCGCCACCAGGAAACGTTGCCCTAACACATGCGCCCGTTCCAGATGACCAAAGGCCTGCGACCACAAGCCTTGGTGATAACAACGTTTTGCCTGCGTTAATTCAATCCGGTATAGCCGGCGTAATTTGCGTTGCATCTGACTCCCCTGTTGTCGCTGATCTGCAGGGGTTATTACAGCCTGGTGCTGTGCGGCTCGTCTTGGAAAAACTGGCTGTTTTGCACAATTTCACGTAGTGAAAGCCCAAAAGAATCACGGATATAGTTGGCCAAATGTGCCGCGTCATAGAAGCCGGCAGCCAGCGCCAGCTCGGTAAATGACGGAGGAGCAGCGGCTGTCAGCGCCAGAAATACCCGGCGTAGTTTGTGCCAGAGCAGATATTTACGCAGCGGTACCCCGGTTTGTGCCTTAAATAAATGTAAAAACCGCCCGGGGGACAATGCCACTGCCGCCGCCAGGCTGTCGGCCGACCAATCGGTGTTTTGTTCAGCTGTTTGGATCAGCGTCAAAGCCTGTCGAATACGCACATCGCTGATCTGTCTGAGCCTTGCCAGCGCCTGGACAAATTCCGCTACTGATGCCGGCACATCAGGCGCAGCAACGCCGCTGGCAAAATACTGCTGCACCAGCTGTTGCAATTGCGCCTGATATTGCACAGTACAATCGGCATCGATTAACAGCGTTAAAAACTGGCCCGTCTGATCAGCAAACTGATGTGGCGTTTGCGATGGAATAAATACCTGGGTCATTTGCTGCCACTGGTCGTCCAGCCACAGTGAAAAGGGGCGGCCATCCAGGCTGCAGGTCCATTGATGGGCCAGATGCGCATGCGTCCCGGTGTGCAGTGAACTGGACTGCAACAGCGCACAGGCATGGCTGAGTGAAATAATATGTGTCATGCATCAGGTCCGGTGGTGATTGTGAAACATTGCCTGCATTTACCCCGGTATTGCAACGTAATTCCAGATCTGCTGCAACTGTCATCCCCACGCTCGCTGGTTGTTGCCAGAGCGACAAAATGTCGCGGTTTCAGCCGGAAAATTTACATTGCACAGGATGCTCGAGGCGGACGCAGTGACGTTGGCAACTGGTTGCAATCACCATACAATGCGATGGTAACTACCAGCAGATGCAGCAAATACACCGGACAGACCCAGATCTGATTCTGCCAGTACTGAACAACCTTAACTAAGTAGTGTGCCCATGGAAAAGAAAACCGCGCGGTTAACCATTTTGATTGACCCGGAAAAAAAAGCCGCATTAGAAGAGTTGTGTCTGCAACAGGACATCACCCCGTCGCAGGTGTTGCGGCAATTGATCCGCAGCTACCTGACGGACCATGGTATTGATTACAAAGCCAGGATCGCCAAACGCGACGGTGAAGCATCTTCATAACTGGCGTGTCCTGAATTTTACCCCGGCTTAGCAGGCAAAGTGCTGATCAACAGCGTCATGCCGCACTGTGACCACAGCCCGCAGACCCGCTCTCAGCCAGAGCGCTCTCAGACACAGCAATGTCAAATACAGCAAAACAGCGGGTAGTGGCGGCGGTAATGTCAGCGTTTCGGTGTGCAAAAGTTATATCTGCGGCAGAGATGGCGGTAAAACAACGGGGCGTTCAGCGGGGAATTAATTGGCCGAACTATGCCTCGGCCGTAGCATCAATCAAGTTTAAATAACTGTTTTATTTAACTTTATTCGACAATAATATGTTCAGAGCGTCGCAATTTGCAGGTCGTCTTTTTCAAAGCCGTATACATCGCCGTCAAAATTGACTGAACATCTGACAGCTTTTTCCCGTGTGGAGATCCTTACCACAGAACCCACCAGACCAAAATATTCACTGGTTGAATCAGTGACAATCACATCGATACCCACACGCCATTGCGATTCGGAAAAAGATTGCATCTAATCAACTCCTGATTTGAACATTAAAAGTACAGCAACCCGCCATTATAATCTTATTATAATGCAATGACAATCAAAGCCGATGCAGCCACTGTGATGTCAAGCGGGTAAGTCAATGGCAGCGGCTGCGCCAGGCTGGTGATTACAGCTGGCAAACCGCTGCTAAGGTGCTAAAAACTGTGGTTTTTCTGTGCAAACAATGCGGTGATCGCGCGTGGGCCCGGTCATTTACCGGGGCTGGTCTTCAAATGTAACCTGACCAAGATGGCACTCCAGCCATGCCAAAGCTGCTG
>JAIXSW010000155.1 GCA_027484495.1 Gammaproteobacteria bacterium | reverse complement strand
GACCATCGTGGCCTCAATTCACAACAAATCGGTACATTGCTGGCGATTGTGACAGCGATGCGGATTGTCGGTCCCAATCTGTGGAGTCTGCTGGCAGCCAAACGCGGTGATCCGGTCGGCGTGATGCGCCTTGGCGCGGTGCTGGCGGCGTTCGGTTGGTGCAGTACTTTTGTCGATGCCGGTTATAACATGCTGCTATTAGGTCTGGCGCTTTACAGTCTGTGCTGGACGGCGATTTTGCCACAACTGGAATCCGCTGCTTTTCACTACCTGAATAACGATACCGGCCGCTACAGCAAGGTGCGCTCCAGCGGCAGTGTCGGCTACATTTTGCTGGTGGTCGGCAGTGGCATGGCACTGGAACAACTCGGCCCTGGCTTTTTACCTGGTGGCGCCTTGTTGTTTTTAGTGCTGATGTTGTTGGCGCTGTGGCAATTGCCGGCATTTTCGCTGCAGGCAGCCAGCACCGAGGTGGCGATAAAATTCCGCACCTTGTGGCTGCACCGGCCCTTTGTGTTGTTTATGTTAGCGGCCTTTTTGCTACAGCTCAGCTTTGCGCCGTTTTATGGTTTTTTTACTTTGTATTGCCGGGATTTAGGTTATAG
Source organism: Gammaproteobacteria bacterium (assembly GCA_027484495.1). Lineage (GTDB taxonomy): Bacteria > Pseudomonadota > Gammaproteobacteria > Enterobacterales > Alteromonadaceae > Pararheinheimera. The sequence goes on along the minus strand of JAIXSW010000155.1, from coordinate 8,088 downwards.
CGGTACCGCATCAGGCTTGCTGATTGCACTGGCCGTAGCGGCTGAAGTGGTCGCGTTTTTTTATGCCGGCAAAATTTTAGGTCAGCGCAGTTATACACTGTTGCTTGGCGCCTGTTATTTGCTGACCGCGCTGCGCTGGGCTGTGGTCGGATGGTTTGGTCATTTGCCTTATGTGCTGGCGGCCTCGATGTTGTTGCATGCCTTCAGCTTTGCGGTGGCACACAGCTGCGCTATGCAATTTATTCAGCAATTTTTTCCGCCGGCGCAACGTGGCCGCGGCCAGGCCCTATATGCCGGGCTGATTTATGGCGGTGGCGGTGCGGTTGGCGCTTATATCGCCGGCTGGTCTTGGCAGGACGGTGCCGGCAGTCAGCTCAGTTTTGGCTGGGCTGCCGGCGCTTGTTTATTGGCTTTTTTGCTGGTGCTCGGTCTGCCGCGTATCATCCGGCCGCTCGGTACCGCTGATGCGGTATCCTAACCACAGATCCAGCACTTTATCGAGCCATTTGGCTCTAAGCTGCGGATAAGCAAAAATACCACTGGATAAGCGGCCTTTCTGGTGCACGGCTTTAGCATGGCTGAAGGTCAGAAAACCTTCTTTACCGTGATAATGTCCAATGCCGGATTGGCCTACGCCGCCAAATGGCAAATCGTCCTGACCAACATGCACCAGCGTATCGTTGATACAAACGCCACCGGCATGAATTTGTTCGCGGCAACGTTGTTGCAGTTCTTTGTCCTGACTAAACAAGTAAAAGGCCAGCGGTCGTGGCCGTGCCCGGATAAATTCGATCGCTTCTTTGGTACTGCGATAGCCATAAATCGGCAGCACAGGCCCAAAGATCTCTTGCTGCCATAACGGCGTGTCGAGCGGTGCATTAAGCACCAGGTGCAAATCCATCCGGCGCAGCGGGTCGTTGGGGTTGAGCGGCTGCCCACAGGAAATGATTTGGGCTCCGGCGGCAGCAGCATCTTGCAAACCTTGTTGCAGACGTTGCCATTGACGCGCATTAATCACGGAAGTCCAGTCGGTGCTTTGGCAGCCTTGCGGGAACATCTGTTGATAATGGCTGCGTAACTTGTCTGCAGCACGCTGTTCTTTGCCGGCAGGCACCAACAGGTAATCCGGTGCCACGCAAGTTTGCCCCCCATTGGCACATTTACCAAAAATTACCCGATCGGCATAGTCATTAAAATGGATGTCCGGCCCAACCAACACCGGTGATTTCCCGCCCAGTTCCAGTGTGACCGGTGTCAGGTGTTTGGCGGCAGCCTGCATCACATGATGGCCAACCGCCGTGGAGCCGGTAAAGAGTAAATGGTCAAATGGCAGCTGGCTGAATTCGGCCGCAACCGTAGCATCACCCTCAATCACCACCACCTGGTCAGCCAATGCTGTTTCACAGATCTGCCGCAGAACTTTATTGATCTGTGGCGTGTATTCAGACAATTTCAACATCACTTTATTGCCGGCACTGATTGCGGCCACTAAAGGACCAAGTGCCAGAAACACCGGATAATTCCATGGCACTATGATGCCAACGACGCCCAGTGGTTGATATTCCACGCGGTTGCTGGCCGGCCAAAACAACATGCTGACATGCCGGCGTTGTGGTTTCATCCAGCCTTTGAGGCGGCGCAGACTGTAATCGATACTATTGATGCTGGGCACTACTTCGAGCAGGCGTGTTTCCGATGCGCTGCGTTGACCGAAATCGGTTGCCGCTGCCTGATACAGCTCAGCCTGAGCGGCGAGCAGCTGAGTGCGTAATGCTTTGAGACTCAGTTTTCGTGCGGCAAAAGCAGGGCTTGGATTGTGATAAAAATTTTTACGCAGCTGTGCGAATTGGGTTTCAAGTAACATCAGGACTGGTCCGGCCAATTAACGAATAGAGTCTAATCTACTGGAGCGCGGCGACAAACTCAATCAGATGCTGGGCAAGCTTACCAGCCACAGTTACAATGCCGCATTTTTTCTGGCTGAAGAGGGGAGCCTGATGGAGAGGTTACCGATTTTCCGACTCGGTTTAATCGTCAATCCTTACGCCGGTTTGGGCGGCGCAGTCGCGCTAAAAGGCAGCGATGATGTGGCTGCTGAAGCATTAGCGCGTGGCGCAGTGCCAATGGCACAGCAACGTGCCAGATTGGCGCTCGAGGAACTATTGCCGTGGCAGGCGCAGATCCGAATTAAAACGGTAGCCGGCGCTATGGGCGAAGATGTGGCGCGTGCGCTTGGCTTTGACACTGAGGTGTTGTGTCAGGCCGCACAGGAACCGTCGACGGCACAGGACAGCGAACGGGCAGCTCAGTTGTTAGCACAATCTGGCGTTGATCTGTTGTTATTCGCCGGTGGTGATGGCACGGCACGGAATATCTGCCATGCCATTGGCGATACTACGACGGTACTTGGCATTCCGGCCGGCTGTAAAATTCACTCTGGTGTTTATGCCATCACGCCTGCAGCGGCCGGTAAAGTGGTCGCGCAAATGGTACGGGGTGAGCTGTTGTCGGTGCAGGATGCATTGGTGATGGATATCGACGAAGTCGCGTTTCGCCAGGGCACGGTGCGGGCCAAACGCTACGGCGAAATGCAAATTCCGACCGCGCTGCGTTATGTACAAAGTGTCAAAATGGCAGGCAAAGAATCCGAAGAGCTGGTGCTGGATGATTTGGCCGCATTTTTTGTCGCACAAATGGAACCGGACATCCGTTACGTGATGGGGTCCGGCTCCACTGTTGCGGCTGTGATGCAGGAGCTGGGCTTGCCCAATACTTTGCTTGGCGTGGATGTGGTGGAGAACGGTGCTGTGATTGCAGCAGATGTGACGGCTGCTCAGCTACTGGAGCTGGTGAGCGACGTACCGGCGCAGCTGGTGATCACGCTGATTGGCGGGCAGGGCCATATATTTGGCCGGGGCAATCAACAGCTTTCACCGGCCGTGATCCGGGCAGTTGGCCGCAATAATATTCGCCTCCTGGCCACCAAAAATAAACTTCAGCAGCTTGATGGCCGGCCGCTGATCAGTGACTCCGGCGATGCGGTACTGGATCAGCAGCTCAGTGGCATGGTTCGCGTGTTATGTGGATATAACGATTATGTGATGTACCGGCTGGGGGCCGAAGATTAATGCAACAGACTCTCGATTTTATCAGCCGCTGTGCGGCATTTTTTGATGACGCCGTAGCGACAGCCAGTGACGATGAATTATTTGCCCAAGGCTATTTGCGTGGCCACCTTGATTTAGCTGTAGGCCGCCTCCAGCTTGATGAGCAGCCGTTTAGCGTTAGTCAGATTGTATTGGCCGTCAGGGAAAGTCTGCACGATGCGATCGCCGCAGGGGAGCTCAATGACGCTGATGCTGCACTGGTGCAAAAGATCTGGCAGCAATTGTCAGCCTGAGGCAAGACAACGGCAATTGATTGCGTTAGCATACCATTTTTTCTGGCGGCAGCAGCTGCCTTGAACCCTGCGGTTAGCGCCAACCAACCGGCCTTCCGCCTTAACAATAAGTGAACCTTATGTCTGATCTGACCACTTTAGAACAACATGCCAGTTATGGCATCGGCCTGCAAATGGGCCAACAACTGGCCGACAATCCGTTTGATGGCCTCGATATCGCAGCAGTTGCTGCAGGTCTTGCTGCGGCATTTTACGGGGATGAGCCGGAAGTCACTGAAGATCAGATCCGTGCTGCATTCCAGGTGATCAGTGGCCGGATGCAGGAAGCTGAATCGGCCAAAGCGCAGGTTGCCGCCGCAGTAGGCGAAGCATTCCTCGCCGAAAACGCGACAAAAGCCGGCATCGTCGTGACCGAATCAGGTTTACAGTACGAAGTGCTGACCGCCGGTTCAGGCGCAAAACCAACTCGTGCAGACAAAGTCCGTACGCATTACCATGGCACACTGATCGATGGCACTGTATTTGACAGTTCTTACAATCGCGGTCAGCCAGCAGAGTTCCCGGTATCAGGCGTCATTGCCGGTTGGACCGAAGCGCTGCAACTGATGCCGGTTGGCGCGAAATACCGTCTGTATATCCCACACAATCTGGCCTACGGTGAGCGTGGTGCCGGTGGTGCGATCAAGCCATACAGCGCGCTGATTTTTGACGTGGAACTGCTGGAAATTCTGTAAGTTCTGTCGCAATAAAAAAACCGCCATCAGGCGGTTTTTTTATGTCAGATACTGAATGGTCTAGTCGTATGGGTTGTATTTGTGTTTCTTCAACTGACTGGCGATCACGACTAAGCCGGCGATAAAAAACAACGCAAATGTGATACGCATCCAAAAAGGCATCGAATAACCAAATAAGGTCCATAGGATTTCTCCGCACATACCCGTTGGTTTAAATACTGCAGGGAGCCACTCATGCAGCGGTAACCAGGTTGGAAAATCCGGGAAAATACCGCAACTGGAAAAGCCACCACTTAACACCAATTGCTCTTCCAACACATGATCATGGGCTATTTTCAAACCCCAACCACTACTGAACAGCCAACCGGCGTAAGCCAGCCAGCGCACTAATGAATATTGGCATCCAAAAGCACCTACCAGTCCGCTGAGTAAAATGCCGACAATCGCAAAACGCTGATAAACACACATAATGCAGGGCGCCAGTCCCATCACGTACTGAAAATATAATGCAGTAATTAACAAGGCGCCGGCTAAAGCCGACATCAGTAGCCAGGGCCAGGCTTTAAAAGGCAAGCGTGAAACAGCGGCAAACATCTGATTTCCTTTATCCAGAAGGACTTATTTCCAGCGCACAATCTAAGGCAAATCGCTTTTGAACACAACCTCTGCATCCTTTACCGTGATTGCAATTTTCGGTCGATGGCTTGTTAACTGATTCGCCTCTGGTACAATCAGTGCCAATTTTCCATTCATTACAACTATAACGGACAAATCCGGATGACAAATCTGATCAAAGCCCAGAGCCCTGCAGGCTTCGCTGAAGAATATATCGTTGAATCGATCTGGAACGGCAAGTTTGCGCCTGGTTCCATTTTGCCAGCCGAACGTGAGCTGTCTGAGCTGATTGGCGTCACCCGGACGACGTTACGCGAAGTATTACAGCGCCTGGCGCGGGACGGCTGGTTGACAATCCAGCATGGTAAACCGACTCGGGTGAATAATTTCTGGGAAACCTCAGGTCTGAATATTCTTGAAACACTGGCACGGCTTGATCAGGATCGGATGCCGGAACTGGTTGATGAATTGTTATCTGCCCGCACCAATATCAGCGCTATTTATATCCGCGGCGCAATTAAAAACCATCAGGCTGAAGCTGCTGCGGCTTTTGCCGGCGCTGAACAGCTGGAAGATACGCCGGAAGCTTTCGCTGATTTTGATTATAACCTCAATCATGAACTGGCCCTGCACTCGGCAAACCGGATTTATGTGTTGATCCTGAACGGCTTCCGCGGGTTGTACCGTCGTATCGCCACTTTTTACTTCTCGCAGCCAGAATCACGTGAACTGGCACGGCGTTACTATCATCAGCTGAAACTGTACGCAGAAGCCGGCAAACACGATGAAGTGGTATTTGCGGTGCGCAAATACGGCAAAGAATCCGGCAAAGTCTGGTCAGCATTGCGTCCCGACATTCCCAAAGATCTGGTCGAATAATTTCCAAACGCCGCTTTATGCGGCTTTTTTTTTATCTCCAGGGATGGACGGTATAGTGAATCCGGGAATTCGATAGGCCAACAATTTGGCCTGTCGCCGGTTGAACGTCATTTGCTCCGCAAAGGACTGGGGAAAATGCAGGTACCCGGTACCCGGAGTTTGTCACTGATGTCCATGGTTGAATGTGATTTGCTCCACAAATGACTGAGGAACATGCTGGTAGGTAGTACTCAGAGTTTTTCGCTGATGCACAGCACGCGCATCCAGCGCTTCACCGTCGCTGTTGTCATGATTTCGTGCGATGCATAGCAATCCGCACTTGTCGGGCCAATAATGTCTTGTCAGGCATGGCTGAACTCCATATCATTATCGAATATAAGTTATTCCATCTGGTTATATAGGTCATATCATGTTGCAACATCGCGATAGCCGCTGTCAGGCGGAAGTTTATCTGGATAACAATGCGACAACGGCCGTGTTGCCTTGTGCCGCGCAAGCGGTGTTGCATCATATGCAGACCTGTTTTGGCAACCCAAGCAGTAGTCATAGTACTGGTATTAAGGCCAAAGTGGAGCTGGAACTGACCCGGCAGCTGGCACGTCAGGTGATTGGCGCCAGTAGCGGGCAGATTGTGTTTACCTCCGGTGCGACCGAGGGGATCCAGACATCCATTGTGTCGGCATTGCTGGATGCGCGTAGCCGCGGTCTAAGCGGTCCTGACACCTTGTTACTATATGGTGCGACCGAACACAAAGCCGTACCCGAAAGTCTGAAGCACTGGAATCAGGTGTTGCAGCTTGGCGCGACGGTGCAAGCGATCCCTGTTGACTGCCACGGCATCATCGACGAGCAGGCATTGGCATTGTTGCTGCCCAAAGCAGCGATGGTCTGCACCATGGCGGCCAACAATGAAACCGGTGTGAAGCAAGACTTGTTAAAACTGGAACAGCTGATCCGCACAGTGAATCCACAAGTGCGCTGGATGGTCGATTGTGTGCAGGCACTGGGCAAAATGAGCTTAGATATTGCCAATACCAGCATTGACTATGCGCCGTTCAGCGGTCACAAGTTGTATGCACCCAAAGGTATCGGTTTTTTGTATGTCCGGCAGAACACCCCGTACCAGCCATTTATCGCCGGCGGCGGTCAGGAAAGTGGCGCGCGTTCTGGTACTGAAAACCTGCCCGGAATCGCAGCGCTTCATGCCATTTTCACTGAATTGTTAAAGCCAACAGGTTCGGTTTTTCAAAACGAAGCGCTTCTGTGGCAGTATCGCCAGCAACTGTTAGAAGCACTGACGGAGTTATTTCCGCAACTGGTGTTGAATAGTGATGTTCCATATATCGTGCCGACGACGATCAATTTCTCTGTGCCTGGGTTTTTGAGTAAAGACATCCTGGACTTGTTCGATGCCGGCAGTATTCGCGTCAGTGCCGGATCAGCTTGCAGCTCAAAAGCCACCGGCAGTTTTGTGCTTGATGCGATGGGGCTGGCGTCCTGGCGCAGTGAAGGGGCGGTGCGGTTATCCTTTGGTCCGGCGATGAGTCCGGCTGAGCTGGTCGCGGCCTGCGCCGCCATTCGCCGGCTGGTTCCGGTGGTACGCAACTGTTGCCTGGTGCTTAGCGATGCGCAATCGACTGTCTCAGCGCCATTGCCGGGTTTAAGTCAGTTTAAGTACGAAGATTTATGCAGCTATCTGCTGGTATGCCCGCAAAGTCGCGACGCTGTCATCATAGATCCGGTTGAACCGCTGGTAAACCGGCTGGTGAATTTGGTACAGGGGCAGGGTTTGCATTTAAAGACCGTACTGGAGACGCATCAGCATCAGGATCATCCGTCGGTGCGGCTGGACCTGTTAAACGCTTTAGGACACTCCAACTTGCAAGCAGATTCAGATCTGCTGGGCTGGCCACAGGCCATGAACAGTCTGCAGATCGGTGACTATCACTTACAGCGCCTGGCCACGCCCGGCCATAGTCCGGATGGTCAGAGCTATCTGCTGTATCAGCAGCAGATCCTCGGCGCTTTTGTTGGTGATCTGTTGTTACCCGGCGGTTTTGGCCGGCTTGACCTGGCTGGTGCGGACAGCCAAGCGTTTGTGCATAGCTTACAGCGTTTAAAAGCAGTGCTGCACGGCGAAACCCTGTTGTTATCCAGTCACGATTACGCGCAGCGTTTTTTCACCACCTGGCAGCTGGTATGTCAGGAAGTGCCTGGACTAGCTGATTTGGTCAGCAGCGGTACACTGACCGAAGCCTGGCAGCAGACTTTACAGCAGCAAGCCTTGGCGTTACAACAACAAAGCCAGTATCAATGTGGCATCGTCGAAGTCAGTTATTCTGATGCCAAAGCACTGATTGGACCGGCCGAAATAGCATCATTGCTGTTCCGTAATCCGGCGTTGCAAATTGTTGATGTGCGCGAGCCACATGAACAGAATGCCGGTGAACTGGCGCCATT
>JAIXSW010000152.1 GCA_027484495.1 Gammaproteobacteria bacterium | reverse complement strand
TCACAAGCGGAAGGCACCTTAACGACCAATGGCCGGCCACGCCGTGCCAGCATTATGCAGACGTATCAACAACAGATCGCCGCGTTGTATCCGGCTGACAGAAAGACTGAACCTAATTTTTAGCGGACCACCGCTGTTTCCGGAGTGACTTATGAGCTTTTACCAGACTTTATTCCAAGCAACTGAACAAGACCGTCAATACCTGCTGGGCGCGCCTATTATTGCCCGTTGCTTCCATGGCGATATCAGCCGCGATGACTATGTCGCTTTCCTGACGCAGGCTTATCACCATGTCAAACACACAGTGCCATTGCTGATGAGTGTTGGTGCCTTGTTACCGGAATCAAAAGAATGGCTGCGTGAAGCGGTGGCAGAATATATCGAAGAGGAACTGGGCCACCAGGAATGGATCCTGAACGATATCAAGCGCAGTGGTTATGACAAAGAAGTGGCGAGACACAGCACGCCGTCTTTTGCCACTGAGATGATGGTGTCTTACGCCTATGACATGGTGCGTCGGATTAATCCGGTTGGATTCTTTGGCATGGTGCTGGTGCTGGAAGGCACATCAACCGCCCTGGCCGAGAATGCCGCCGAAACCATCGCCACCAAACTGCAGTTGCCAAAATCAGCGTTTAGCTACCTGACATCGCACGGCGCGCTGGATCAGGATCACATCAAATTCTATGAAAACCTGATGAATAAAATCGACGATCCGGCGGATCAAGCGCTGATTGTGCACGCGGCCAAACGCTTCTACCGCTTATACGGCGATATTTTCCGCACGCTGACGCCAGAGCATGGCATCACGAAGCTGGCTGCCAAAGCAGATGCCGCCGCAGAGGAGGCGATTTGATGGAACTTCATGGCAAAACGGTATTACTGACCGGTGCCAGCGGTGGTATTGGTCAGGCGATTGCCCTGCAGCTGGCTGCTGCCGGCGCCCGTTTAGTGCTGGTTGCGCGCAATACGGCGCGTTTGGCTACGTTGCAGGCTGAGCTTGTAGCCAAACACCCGGCCGACCATCAGATTTTCAGCGCTGATTTAACCAATGCGCAAGAGCGACAGGATTTGCTGGCTTTTGTCCGCGATCTGCAAGGGATAGATCTGCTGATTAATAACGCCGGCATCAGCCAGTTTGGTCTGGTGGCGCAGCAGGATTATGCCACGCAGCTCAGCACCAACCTGCTGATGCCAATGTTATTAACCCAGACTTTGTTACCTGAATTACAGCGCAAATCAGCGGCCATGATAGTCAATGTCGGCTCGGCTTTTGGCAGTATCGGTTACCCCGGTTTTACCGGCTATAGCGCCAGTAAATTTGGTTTGCGTGGCTTTACTGAAGCGCTGAAACGCGAGTTGTCGGACAGTGCGGTGCAAGTGCTGTATTTCGCACCACGCGCCACTGACACGGCGATTAACAGTGATGCGGTGGTCGCGATGAACCGTGAACTGGGGAATCAAAGCGATAGCCCAGCTTTAGTGGCTGCAGCTTTGGTACAGCAAATTCAACAGAATCAGGCGCGGCGTTTTATTGGCTGGCCAGAACAATTATTCGTGCGGGTCAATGCAGTCCTGCCCGGAATCGTCGACAAAGCACTGGCCGCCAAACTGGCCGTGATCCGTCGTTATGCGCAACTTTCCCAACCTTAAGGCTTATCACCATGAAAGTATCCATCAAACACTTATTCGCTGCTGTGACCTTGTTGGCCAGTTCTACTGTGCTGGCTGATGTGTTGGCTGACATTAAACCGCTGCAGGACCGCTGGGCGGAAGTGAACTATGCATTGCCGGAAGATGACCGCGAAAAAGCCTTTGCCGAACTGCTGGCCAACGCGGACAAAGTGGTCGGCAGTAACCCGGATAAAGCCGAAGCGCTGATCTGGCGCGGCATCATCAAATCAAGTTATGCCAATGCCAAAGGCGGTTTAGGCGCATTGTCAGTCGCTGAAGGCTCCAAAGCCGACTTAGAGCAGGCGCTTAAACTGGACCCAACCGCTTTGCAAGGTTCAGCCTATACCAGCCTTGGCGTGTTGTATGCAAAAGTGCCGGGTTGGCCAATTGGTTTTGGCGATAATAAAAAAGCCAAAGAATTGCTGTTAAAAGCGCTGGAGCAAAACCCACAAGGGATTGATCCAAATTACTTTTACGCCGATTATTTAGCAGGAAAACGCGACTGGGCAGAAGCTTTGCGTTATCTTGAAATTGCCAAAGCGGCACAGCCTCGTCCGGGCCGTGAAAGTGCCGATGCCGGCCGGCAGCAGGAAATTGCAGCATTACTGGCCAAAGTGCAGAAAAAACTGAAAAAATAACAGTGATATAGACCCTGAACCTGCAAGGATGACGGGTCTGCATACGGAGAACAGATGCGGGTATTGTTGGTAGAAGATGATCAGGCGCTGGCACAAGGGGTGCAGTTAGCCCTCAGCGATCAAGGCTTTGCCGTCAACCATGTCAAGACCGGTGCGGCAGCGCTGTCCAGTATCCGCAGCGGCGATTGTGACGCTGTGGTACTGGATTTGGGCCTGCCGGACATGGATGGCCTCGATGTACTAAAGCAAACCCGCCATAAATTCCCGCGCTTGCCGGTGCTGGTATTGACCGCCCGCGATGGTGTCGATGACCGGATCCGCGGTTTAGATTTAGGTGCCGACGATTATCTGGTCAAGCCTTTTGCATTACCCGAACTGTTCGCCCGGCTGCGCGTCATTGAACGCCGGCTAGGCACCGCGACCAGTCATTTGATCACCGTTGGCCCTGTGGTACTCGACAGCAGCGCGCATCAGGTGCAGGTTGATGGTGAAGCATTGACGCTGTCGCGGCGCGAATATGTGCTGCTGAAACTGCTGCTCGAATCGGCCGGCCGCATCAAAACCCGTGAACAAATTGAAGCCAGTCTGTACGCCTGGGGCGAAGAAGTCGCCAGTAATGCGCTCGAAGTGCATATCTCTAATTTGCGCAAAAAACTGCCAAAAGATTTTATCAAAACCGTGCGTGGCGTGGGTTACAGCGTGAGTGCGGCATGACTTCAATCCGGCGTTATCTGGTGACTTTACTCATCGCCTTGCTGACGCTGACCAGTTTTTTAGCTGCGCTGCAAAGTTACCGCCAAAGCAGCGCTCAGGCGCAAAAATTATTTGACGAAGATCTCAAAGCGCTGGCCGCCAGCGTGCTGGCGCCTTATCAACAGACCAATTCACAGACTGCGGCGAATATGGCCCAGGCCAACGCTATTCAGCTATGGCGGGGCGAGCAGCTGCTCTACCACAGCGCGCAGACACCAAACACTTTAGTCAGCCCGCAGGATGGTTACAGCGAGCAGAATTTTGCCGGTAAACGCTGGCAGACGTTTCGCCAGACCGTGGACGATTTGACGGTGATTGTCGCGCAGCCGCTACAGGACCGGCTGGCATTGTCGGATCAGGTGGTGCTGGCATCGATTTATCCGGTGGTGCTCAGTCTGCCGCTGCAGGCGTTGCTGATTTGGCTGCTGGTTGGGCGTGGCTTAAGGCCCTTGCTGGAGCTGGCGCGCCAGCTGACGCAAAAAAAAGCCGACGATTTATCACCGTTAAAACTGGCGCAAACCCCGCAGGAACTGGATCAGATGTTGTCCAGCACCAATCAGTTGCTGGCGCGACTGGATGACGCTTTTGCCCGCGAAAAACGCTTTGCTGCCGATGTTGCGCATGAACTACGGACACCACTGGCCGTATTACAGGTCAACTTGCACAATGCGCAGCAGCGCTGGCGTGACGCCGGTTTGGCCGATCCCGACCAGATCATGCCGGCGCTGCAGGATGGCGTCAGCCGGATGAGCGCACTGATTGAACAAATTATGTTGTTAAACCGGACTAATCCGGCGCATTTTTCGGCCAAACTGCAGAAACTGGATTTAGCGGTGTTATGCCGCGATGTGGTGGCCGAGTTGTATCCGCAAATTGAACGGCGTCAGCAACAAATCGCGCTGGAAGGCGACGAGCAGCTGCTGCTGGATGGGGACGCTTTTGCGCTCAAACTGTTATTGGTCAATCTGGTCGGCAATGCCAGCAAATACACACCAGAATTAGGCCAAATCCAGCTGACACTGCAGCAAGATGCAGACAAAGCCCGGCTGCTGGTGGAAGATTCGGGCCCAGGTATTGCGCCGGAGGAGTATTCGCGGGTGTTTGAACGTTTTTATCGGGTCGGGGGGGACCGCCATCAGTCCGGTCAGCCCGGCAGTGGTTTAGGCCTGGCGATAGTGCAGGATATCACGCTGTTGCATCAGGGGCGTCTGACGCTTGGCCGCTCAGTGCTGGGTGGATTAGCAGTGACATTGGAGTTGCCATTGTGCCATCAAAGCCATTTATAAGTCCGGTGGGACCAAGACCTGCTAAACAGTGCCGACGCCTTGCGCTGTGGCTGCGCTTTAGTTTGTTGCTGGGCGGCTGCTGGTCGGCCTGGCTCGGTGCCGACGAGACGCCGGTATTTCGCCTGACCTTAAAAGATCATCTGTTTAGCCCCAGTACTTTACAGGTGCCGGCCGGGCAAAAAGTCAAAATCATTATTCACAACCAGGACCCAAACCCGGAAGAGTTTGAGAGCTTTTCGATGAACCGGGAAAAAGTGATTTTGGGTGGCAGTTCCGGTGTGGTGTTTGTTGGCCCACTGCAGCCCGGTACTTATCCGTTTAGCGGGGAATATAATCCCGACAGTGCCAAAGGCCAGCTGATTGCGCTGCCAAAAGAGCAGTGGCAAGCGCTGCAAGCCGGAGGGCGATGATGCTGATTAATACGGTCGTGCTGCTGCTGCGCGAATTATTACCGGTGGTGCTGTTATTGAGCTTGTTACTGGCGGCAAATCCGGCGGCGATGCGCGCTATTTTGCTGCGGGTCTTAGTTTTAGGCGCCCCTTTGCTGTTGCTGCAAAGCAGCCAATACCGCCATCTGGCGGAGCTGTGGGACGGGCAGGGCCTTGAGTTTTGGTATGCCTGTTGTTATGGCCTCTGCGCACTGTTGATTGCCGCTTTGTTACTGCAAAAAAACCAGCATATCTGGTTGGCGGCGGCCGCAGTGGTGGCGTTATTACTGATTAATGGCAGCAATCTGATGTTGTATTTGTTTTTGTATCCACGCCAGCTCGATGACAGCCAAAGCCTGTGGCTTGGCGTGGCGCTTGGCAGCGGCATTAGTCTGAGTATTGCCGTATTGATTTATCATCTGGTGCTGGAATTGCGGCTGTATTGGCGCCAGGTTGCGGCCGTGCTGTTGTGTTTTAGTGCCGCGCGGCAAATCAGCGCTGCGGTGTTTATTTTGCACCAGATGGATTTGCTGGGTGGCGCGGCACCGATGCTGAGCCAGCATCTGTGGATCGATGAGAGTTCTGAATTGGGTTATTTTCTGAATGCACTGCTCGGCTATAAATCGAGCCCAAGTCAGGCCCAGTTACTGGCGTGGAGCCTGACACTGATTTTGTTGCTGGTGCTACGCCGGCGGGAGTTGAAGTCATGAGCAGAAAAACCGGGTTGACTGCACTGGCCTGCGGGCTGCTACTGACCGGCTTTTGTGGTGCGGCACTGGCCGATGGCCGGGTGGTCGATAAGGTGTATCACCCTTATGTCCAGCCGTACGAGCAGGAATTTGAATATCGGTATGTCTATCAGAAGCAGAATGAGCACCAGAACGATAACGATATGGCGCAGAAGTTTGGCTACGGCCGGGCTATTGCAGATCGGCTGGCACTGGAACTCTATGTGATGGCCGAACGGCGCTCGCCACAGGATTACCATATCAGCGGCTATGAACTGGAAATGCGCTGGATGTTAACCGAACAAGGTCAATACAGTGCCGACTGGGGCATGTTGTTTGAGCTGGAGCGAGTGAATCATCTTGGCAATTTCGAATTTACTACCGGCCTGCTGATGGAAAAAGAATTCGGCCCAACCAGCCTGACGTTAAACGCGCTGGCGGTGTACGAGTGGGGCAATACCATCGAAAACGAGCTGGAAGGCGAGTTCCGGCTGCAATATCGTTATCGTTATCTGCCGCAGCTGCAACCGGCCTTTGAGTTTTATGCCGGCGAGAATTACAAAGGTGCCGGCCCGAGCCTGATGGGCGTACAAAAATTTGAGCAAATGAAAATGCTGAAATGGGAACTGGCGGTGATCTTTGCCATTGATGCAGCGACGGTCAATAACACGCTGCGGTTTGCGCTGGAGTATGAGTTCTGATGGATAACCTTGCCAGCGCTGGTCGGCGCAGCCAGCACTTGCTGTTCAAGGTTAATTTATGTAAGTTTTGTGACTCGATGTGCACGGCGCGACCTTAAGGTTTATTTAAGTTTCTGCCGGTACAATGCCCAATGTATAAAAATAACAAGTTGCAGGGTTTAGATGTCACAGCAATCTTTTCTGGGTCGCCTCAGCGGTCCCTATCTGGTATTCACGCATTTTATTATTCTGGCCCTGGTTGGCTTAACGCTAAGCCGCATGGCTTTGATGTTATGGCAATGGGAACGGGTGCAGGCGGCCGGCAATCCGGCTTGGATGTTAGTGCAGGGCGTGCGTGCCGATCTCATTTTGCTGGGGCTGTTATTGGTCATCCCAGTCCTGCTGGCACCGCTGCTGGCGATCTCCCGCTGGCAACGCCTATGGCGGCGTTTTAGTTATGTCTGGTGCCTGATTGCACTGACTTTATTGATTTTTATCGAATTATCGACGCCATCATTCCTGCTGCAATATGACGTACGGCCCAATCGGTTATATATCGAATATCTGAAGTATCCAAAAGAAGTATTCAGCACCTTATGGCATGGCTTTCGCGTGCCGCTGATTTTGGGGACTGCGTTGACCGGGCTGCTGGTGTTTTTAGCGATGCGGCGTTTACGTGCGGTATCCGCGCAGCAAGGCTGTACTTCAAATAAAAAGTTGTGGCTGACCTGGCCCTTGGTGGTGGTGTTAGTATTCATTTGCATCCGCTCAACCACACAACACAGACCGGCCAATCCGGCATTATTTGCTATTACGCCGGATGCGATGGTCAATTCGCTCATCATCAGCTCAGGTTATTCGGTGCTGTATGCGATTTACAGCCTGCGTCACGAAGCGCGCTCTACTGAAATGTACGGCAAGCTCGACGAAGCAACGATGCTGAAACAAGCACTGGACTGGCCCTGGTTAAAACACTATCAGTTTAATAACCCGGCGCAGCCGACCTGGCATCAGCAGCAAGCGACTATCCAACGCGACAAGCCACTGAATCTGGTGATTGTGCTGCAGGAAAGCATGGGCGCGACTTTTGTGCAGTCGCTCGGTGGTGTGCCGGTGACGCCTGAGCTGGAGTCGCTGAAACAACAAGGTTTGTGGTTTGAACAGCTGTATGCCACCGGCACCCGTTCAGTGCGCGGTATTGAAGCGGTGGTGGCAGGCTTTGCTCCCACGCCGGCGCAAAGCACTGTGAAGCTTTCCAATAGCCAGCAAAATTTCACCACGCTGGCGTCCGTGTTAAAAGCGGCCGGCTTTCATACCCAGTTTATTTACGGCGGCGAAGCGCATTTTGACAATATGCGCAGCTATTTCACCGGCAACGGTTTTAGTCAAATCGTCGATATCAATCAGATAAAACAGCCAAAATTTGTGGCCAGCTGGGGCGCCAGTGACGAAGATTTGTTTGATAAAGCCGATGCAGAGCTGACCCGCTTGCAGCAACAGCGTCAGCAAAGCGGCCAGCCATTTTTCAGTCTGGTGTTCACGTCCAGCAACCACGAACCCTTTGAATTCCCCGATGGCCGTATCGACCTGCATGAAGAGCCAAAAAACACCGTCAATAACGCAGTGAAATATGCCGATTGGGCGATGGGACAGTTCTTCAAGAAAGCCCGGCAAAGCAGTTATTGGCAGGACACGCTGTTTCTGGTGGTCGCCGATCATGATAATCGCGTTTATGGCTCGAACCTCATTCCGGTAGAGAAATTCCGTATTCCGGGCCTGATTTTAGGTGCCGACACCAAGGCCGGTACCATTGATACGCTGACCAGTCAGATTGACTTAGCACCGACCTTATTGTCGATGTTGGGGGTCAGTAGCTGTCATCCGATGATGGGTCGGGATCTGACGCTCGACAGCACGTCACCGGGACGCGCACTCATTCAGTTTGAGCAGTATTTTGCGCTGAAACAGCCTGACGGCCTGACCATCTTAAAACCGGACGGAACTGTGGTGCGTGCCACCTACGACGAAGCAAAGAAAACACTGCATTTGAGCGACTTACCAGCAAGCCGGGGTCAATATGAACAAGCGCTGGCACAAGTCCAGTTGCCGTCTTATTTGTATCGGGAAACGAAGTACAAGAGTGAGCATCGCTGCGACACGCCAGTGGTCGCGCCATAATGTGATTCTATAGGCAAAGGCTTGTGTCAGGGGACTGATCAGATTTAGCGTCAGTGTCGTACAGAGTTGCGGACAACATCACTCGAATCCCCCAGCACAGGAACCTTTGCCAATGACTATCTCCGTTCGTTTATTCCCTGCCGTCGCGCTGCTCGGCAGCGCTTTGTTTGTCAGTTCTGCATGGGCTGCTGATGCACCCAAAGTCAGTAGTCTGCAACTGGCACCGCAGCTTTATCTGGTCAAAGGCAGTGGTGGCAATATCGCCGCGCTGCTTGGCAAAGACGGCGCTTTAGTCATTGATGCGCAGTTTGCCGCAACAGCACCACTGGTCAAAGCCGAGCTGGATCGGTTGCAAAGCGGTATCAGCGTCAATACGCTGGTCAACACGCATTTTCACAAAGACCATACCGACGGCAATGCCGCATTGGCGGGCGGGGCACGCATTATTGCGCATCAGGCCGTGCTGACCCGATTGCAAAACGATGCCAAATTTAACCAAGCCGGTTTACCAACCGAGACTTTTAGCGGTGAAAAAACACTGAGTCTGAATGGCCAGCAGGTAATGCTCAAGACTATGCCGATCAGCCATACCGATGGTGATTTAGTGGTGTGGTTTAAGGCGCAGAACGTGTTGCATATGGGCGATTTGTTTTTTGCTGACCGTTTTCCGTTTATCGACCTGAACAGCGGTGGCTCGGTGGACGGTTATATCGCCAATACCAAGACCATTCTCAGTCAAGTTGATGATTCAACAAAAATTATCCCCGGTCACGGCGACCTGATGGATAAAGCCGGTTTGCAGCGGTTTTTGACGATGATGGAGCAGACGCTCAGTGAAGTGCAGGCGATGAAAACACAGGGCTTAAGCGCCGATCAGGCGGTGGCCAAAGGCTTGTCCGCCCAGTGGAAAAAATGGAGCTGGAACTTTATAACCGAAGAGAAGTGGATCCGGACCTTATATCAGGCGTGAGGGTACACTGAACAATTGACCTGAACAATTGGCCGGAACAATCAGCCTGCAGGGAAGGCCGGCAGGCTGGTTGTTGTGAGTGAAATAATTTTAAGTGAAATAATTGTAATTAATAGTTGCAGCGTTGTTTTTCATTAGCTAGTGTGAATGTTGTAATGTAAATCAACAAGGACTGCCGCTGATGAAACTTCACACCTCTGTCTCTGTAATCGCCGCTCTGCTGTTAAGCCCGGTATTGACGCCCGCCTATGCAACGCCTGCTGTAACGTCGCAGCCCGCACAGACCCAGTCTGAATTGCAAAACCAGACATTACCTGCCAGTTTTTTTGGCGGCGCAGAGCAGGGCAAAAAAATCGATTATAAAGTGTTGGATTTTGTGCTTCGCACTTCTGTCCTCAGCGAAGGGATCCCACAACGCAGTACAGTGCTGGAACGTGAACAACGTTACGATATTTACCGCAGCTATCCGCTTGGCGACCATTTTACCGCGCTCAGTGCCAATCGTTTTCATTTTGAAGAGTACCAGCATAACCCGGAAATGCGTGATGTGATTAGTCAGCTGCGGCGGCAGTTATCTGCAGTGCCTGATCAGACACCGCTCAATCAGTTGAGTAAAAATGAACAACTGGCTTATTGGCGGAACCTGTATAACGTGACTGTGCTGGATGAAGTGATCAAAGTGTATCCACGCAAAGATTTAGCAACGTTTTTACTCGGGACCACAGAACAACCTGGCTTGCTGAGTCAGAAGATCCTCACTGTTGCCGGTATCCGGTTAAGTCTGGATGACATTCAGTTTGCGATTCTGCCGAAACAATTTCCGCAGCAGCCGGAAGTGATTTATGGCCTGTATCAGGGCATTATCGGCAGCCCGAATCTTCCGGCTTTTGCCTACACCGGCAGCAATGTGCAACAGCAATTGGTGAAAAATGCCGCTGAGTTTATTAACTCCAACCGCGGGACTTTACCAAAAGGGACCTTAGGCTTTCGCGTATCCAGTTTTTACCAACGCAGCGCGGCTTATTTCCCGGATTTTCAGGCAGATCTGCGCAAACACTTAGCCACCTATCTGCGCCTGGATGAACAACCTTATCTGCAGGGCAGTAAAACTATCCTGACCAATTTGTCGAATTATTCAGTCACCGATGTCTACGGTACTTTACCAAACACCAAGGGCCATAAGACCGCCGTTCAAGTGGCGGCATTACCGTTAGGGCCGGTGGTTGCCCGTAAGCTGACTTTTGAGCAGCGAGAACGCTATCACTTACTGAAACAACGCGGTCAGACTATGCAAGCCAGCCAACCATCGATCGCTACACCGGAAAAACAACCGGCGGCGGCGATCTGAAGTTGTCTTTTGCAAAACGAAAAAGCCCGCAGTGCGGGCTTTTTGCTTTGTGGCGTATCAGGACTACATCAGTTGTGGCGGTGTTTTGATGCCACGGGCATTGCGTTTACCGGCCAGTTCCAGTTCTGCCAGATGGAACAGATTGGTGAACACCAGTGGTGGGGCCGGATGGCCGAATTGTTCGATAAATGCAATGCGGGCTTGCTCGAGTAACTGGTTACACAGCTGGTCGTAGGCCGAATAACCGTCGTAGCTGAACGGTTCCTGCAGAGCCGCCAGTTCATGTTGCTGCTGCATCCGGATAAACCAGTTTAATAAAAACTCGTATTCTTTAACGTCGAGGATTTCCCGGCAATCCAGTCCCATCAGTGTGCTCCGGCCAGTATTGATAACCGTGAATAATGAAGCCTTTATAGTGCGACCTGAGCCTTGTGGATCAACCGCCAGTCGCTGAAAAACATGTCAGCGGATTGTTTATCCGCCCAACCCCAAACCCTGGCGCACTGGCCTGAATTTATGTGCCGCAAAAAGTCTGGTAGTTGCAAAAACTCGCCGGCGGCAACTCAGCCCAATGCGCATCATCGTCAAATGGCGACAGGCTGGCTTTGGCAAACGCCTGGGCCGGACTCAAATCACCATTCAATGCACTGTCGATAATTTGCTCAATACGGAAATTGCGTGGGATAAAAGCCGGATTTGCCTGTAGCAGCTGTTGGCTCAGCGCTGCCGGGTCCACACTGACCTCAGCCAGCCGCTGTAGCCAGCGCTGTTGCCAGGCACTAAAAGTCGCAGGTTCAGCAAATAGCTGACCAGCCAGAGTGCCCGGCAGGTCGGCAGGTCGCGACAGCTCGCGGAAAAATAACGTGAAATCAATTTGTTGCTGCGAAAGTAACGTCAACAGGTCATCTATCAGCGGTAAATCTGTGGCTAGCGGCGACGGTATGCCTAACTTGGCGGCAAACCGCTGCAGACGTGCGGCCTGATACAACGCCGGGAAGTCGTTCAGCACTGTCATCGCGGCGGCGATGGCTTGTTGCTCGTCTTCATGCAGCAATACCAGCAATGATTCAGCCAGCCGGGCCAAATTCCACTGGGCGATCGGCGGCTGATTGCGATAGGCGTAGCGGCCCTGGCTATCAATCGAGCTGAAACTGGCGCTGGGATTAAAAGCATCGATAAAAGCGCAGGGGCCATAGTCGATGGTTTCGCCGCTGACGGTCATATTATCGGTATTCATCACGCCATGGACAAAACCAAGGCTCATCCAATGGGCAATCAGGTCGGCCTGTGCCGTCGCGACTGCACGCAACAACGCCAGATAAGGCTGTGCTTCATCGCGTAATTCAGGGTAATGCCGGGTGATGACATAATCGGCCAGCGCTTTGACATCCGCGCTGTTGCCATGCATCGAAGCATACTGAAAAGTCCCGATACGGATATGCGACGCCGCCACCCGCGTCAGCACTGCGCCGGGAACCCGCGTATCCCGGTAGATGGTTTCGCCGGTGGTGACCGCAGCCAGCGCGCGGCTGGTGCGCACGCCAACGGCCGCCATCCATTCGCTGATCAGGTATTCCCGCAGCACCGGGCCAAGCGCGGCGCGGCCATCGCCGCGGCGGGAAAATGGCGTCGGGCCTGCGCCTTTTAACTGCACATCAAAGCGTTTGCCGCTGAGGCTCAGCACTTCGGTCAGTAACAAAGCCCGGCCATCGCCTAAACGCGGCGCCAGCGAACCAAACTGATGGCCGGTGTAGGCCAACGCTGTCGGTTGCATCCACGGCGCCAGCTGATTGCCGCAAAAATACTGCAGACCGAGCGGCGTTTGTCTGGCGTCTTCTGGCCACTGCAACTCTGTCGCTAAGGCAGTGTTAAACAGCAACCAGTCCGGTGCGGCTACAGGCGTAGGCGCCACGGTCTGATAAAACAGTGGGCCCAGCGTACGGTAAGTCAGTTCAGCGGTGAAAGGCATTAGTGGTGCTGATGATCGCAGTCAGCGTCGCATTCATGGTCGTGATCGTCAGCGAATTCGTCGTCGCCGTCCTGATGTTGCATCACGCCCCAGCCATCGTTATGGCCACTGAATTTTTTGGCGAATTTATCCAGTTCAGCTTCTTTGGCGGTGATGACGCCATGGTCAGGGACCATGTTCAGTGAAACGATCAGTTCCCATTGGTCCAGATCATTTAAATTCAGTTCGACTTCACCAGGTTGCTCCAGTTTGCTCATCGCTTCCAGCGCCTTTTCGGCTTTGTCGCGATTAGGGAATACCAGGTAAAAGTCCAGATCCAGCGGTTTAGTTAAATCCATGCCGGAATCTTGCATGGCTTGCAGCATATCGCCGTTGCCGTCGTCAGGAAATTGGCTCATATCAGCTCCGAAGAAAGAGAGGGAAGTAAATTGCAGCTAGTGTAACATTTTTTTCTGGCTGTGCAGGCGCTTTAGCCGGACGCAGTGCTGGCCGCTAAGGCAGTTTGTTCCGGCCCCAGTTGCCGGACATAGGCTTGCAGTTGTGGGTAAAACTGTAAAAACAGCTGGTTTAATTCGCCGTAATGTAGGCGGATCTCTGCAATGCTGCCGCAGAACTGGTTGGCAAAACGGATGCGGCCGGCGATACGATCCAGTGCCAGACCGATGTCTGCAAGACTGCGATAACTGGCAAACCAGTCGTGTTGCACGATGGACGTGACGGTGGCTGCCATTGCTGGTGGCATCATCGCGCGTTGCTGCCACAGGTCCTGATAAATCTGCTGGCACAAGGGAGCATAGGGCCGTTGGTCAAAACGCTGCCAATGCAGCAATAAAAAATGATCAAACAGTACATCGACCATCACCGGGGCAAAGCGCCGCCGCTGTGCACTGAATAAGGCTTTGGCCGCGCGCACCTCGCTGGCCGCATCGGTAAAACGGTCGATAGCGCGATGGCGCAGCAGGCCGGCATAAACCGCCGGCGGCAGAGTGCTGATATCCACTCCATGACAAAAATCGCCGAGCAGGTTACCAACACGGGCTTGGGCGTTGTCTTCTGCCAGCACCAGATGGGCGAGGAAATTCAAGCTTGTGGCCTGTGCTGCAGATCAGCCTGCACCGGTTTCTGTTGCTGATGCAATAACGATTGCACCAGACCCGCCAGTAATATCATCGCTACGCCACCCAGTTGCAGCGGGCTCAGCGTTTCGCTAAACAGCCACCAGCCGGCCAGGATCACCGCGACAGGTTCGATATAAGCCAAGGTACCAAACACCCGCGTTGGTAAATGCTCCAGCGCGACAATCGCCAGATAAATCGCCAGAAAACCGGGGAAAAAACCAGCCAAAAATACCCACAGCAGCTCGTTTGTGTTCGGCAGTGGGGCCGCATTGAGAAACGGTAATACACAGAAAGCGCCGATAATCAGCTGATAAAACGCCCGTTGTAACGGCGATTCTGATTTGCCGCTGTGACGGTTTGCCAACAAAAAGCCGGTGTAGGTGATAAGCGACAGCAGGCCATAGACAAAACCCGGCCACTGCGCTTCGGTCAGCACCAGGTCGAGTTTAAATTGCTGCAGCATGGCAAAGCCCAAAAACGACAGGGCAATCAGCAGCCCTGATGCCAGATCCAGTTTTTCATGAAACAGGAAATGCGCGGCAATGGCGGCGAGCGCCGGCGCCAGATAAACCAGCATAATGGCGTTGGCAAGGCTGATAAAGCTAATGGCCTTGAGAAAACACAACATAAAGCTCGCCAGCAAGACACCATTTAGCACGATACGCCGGTCCGGCTTTTGTTTCAGTTCTGTCTGTTTCCCCAGCAGCAGGACCAGAGCACCCAAACAAAGGGCGCCAACAAACAGCCGGTAAAAAGTCAGTTCAGCCGCCGCCAGGCCCGACAAACGGGCAATGACGCCGCTGCTGGCCATCGACACGGCGGAGATTAATGCAAGGATCAGGTACAGGTTCACGACAACTCCAAACAGACTTTGAAGCCCGGTCGCGGTGTACCGGGCTTGCGACAACGGCAGGTCGACGCGCTAATCGGCCAGTGGCTGGATCAGCGCTTTGTGGATCACCGCCTGATTCAGCGGGCCGGTGCGGCCGCCTTTGCCGCCGGTATACAAATTAAAATGCTGCAGATAGCTCATGTTAAAACCGTCGGCAATGGTTAGCTGGCAAACTTCGCCGGCTTTGGCATTAAAATTGGCATGACTGGACCAGCCGGCTTCCAGGGCTGTCGCCAAATGCGGCATCACCAGCGTGGCCTGCTGTTTGCCTGACTGCGGGCAGTCTGCGCGCAGGCGTTTGACCACTGCGGTGATGCCGGTATTGATTGGGCCGTTGTCGATAAAATATTGCAAACGCAGCGCATGACGGCCATCGTGACTGGCGGTGAAACTCAGGCTCAGTTGTTGCTCCGGCGCGCCCCAGTTTTTAAACACCGGTTGCTGCAGATAGTCGCTGATGTCGTGATCTGTGCTGGTCAGGCCCTGACCCGCCACCAGTTCGACACTTGCGCCCGGCGTACACAAGGTGCGGCTCGGTTGTGAGCTTAAGCCGGTATCTTTGTAACTTTGCGTCAGCGCATAACATTGGCTGTATTCGGTTTTTGCTTTGCTGTCAGTCCATGCTTGCTGACGGGGTTTGAGCTTTACCGGCACGCCATTTTTATACAAGGTAAACCGGGTGTCAGTTTCACCGGCGGCATCAAACTGCAGCGTCGGAATGCCTTTGTCACTGAGGCTTAAGCTTAGCAGCGGCTCTTTCGGTGCCAGCAACTTGCGTTTTTCACTGCTGCTGAGGCTGCCAAGCTGGCCGCTGTTATTGGCGGTACGCAGCTCTGTCAGGCGCGACACCGGTGCATCCAGCGCCTGCAGTTTCAGCACCAGCTCGTTGCGCTGTTGACTGAAGTCATCAAGGTTGATGCTAAATTGCTGGTTGCCGGTCAGTACTTGTGGCTGACCGTTCAGACTGATTTGCGCCAGCCGGTATACCTGGCCACGGCGGGCCTGCGTTGGTAACTCCAGCTGTAAATCCAGTGTGGTGCCGGCCAGGTTCAGGTTCTGCAGGTGAAGACTGCTGCCAAGATCCAGTTCACGCGCCAGATC
Organism: Gammaproteobacteria bacterium; assembly: GCA_027484495.1. Lineage (GTDB taxonomy): Bacteria > Pseudomonadota > Gammaproteobacteria > Enterobacterales > Alteromonadaceae > Pararheinheimera. The sequence goes on along the minus strand of JAIXSW010000152.1, from coordinate 16,156 downwards.
CGCCGGAATATACGGATTGATAGTCAGCGTGCCGGCATTAAGCTGCGCGCCAAACAGCTGACCGATCACCAAATCGCCATAAGCGGCAACGGACCAGAGCTGGCGTTCAGAATTAATCACCGGACCAGATAAAGCGCCATCTTCAACATGAGCCTTTTGACTGAGCCATTCCAGATTTTCCATATTCGACTGATTGAGCACGGCGCCCTGATAGAGCGACACAGCGATTTTGTGGAATAGTTGCGGCTGATTTTGCTGGCGCGCGGCGCGCAGCTGGTAAGCACTGACAAAAGGCCAGATCGCACGGTTATGATAGATCGGTACGTCCGGCAGCGCCGGGAAAATCACCGGCGGACCGGCCTGCGTCAGCGGGTAGTTCTGCAAAATCTGCTCGGCTTGCAGCGGTGAGGCCACACCATGGGTGATGGCCAGTGACAGGCCAAGTAAATCATATTGTTCCACCGGCATTGGGTTATGCGCGGCACCGATATAGCGGGCGTACAGTCCACGCTCCGGCAACCAGAACCAGCTGTTGATTGCTTGTTTCAGCGCCTGCGCCATTTGTGCCAGTTCGGTTGCCCGCGAGGGTTCCAGCGTTTTGGCAGCCTCAGCGGCGCGGCTTAACGCAACATAATGCAGCACGTTGGTCGACAGCGAAAAAGATTCGGCCAGGAACAAAGTATCTTTGGCGGTCCAGCTTGGATAGCTCTGCTCGCGCCAGTCGAGGAAAGAGGTTTCACCGCGGTATAAACCCAGGCGGGCATCAAAAATATAATCCCGGTCCTGCAAAATAGTATTGCGGGCAATGGCGTACCAACGCTGTTGCCACGCCTCGCCGGCGGCCTGATTTGACGCGCCTGTTGGGTCTTGTGCGGTCAGGCCGCTGGCGGCCAGCACCCAGACCACGCGGTCGGAGCTGACTGGCCAGCTGCCACCGGAGCCAGTGTCCTGTAGCGCGACTTCGGTGTTGTCGACGCCACGGGCAATCAGTTCAGGCCGTACCACTGAGGTCTTAAACAACAAAGACGTTTGCGCCCGCACCGGATCCAGCGCGCCAAGGCCTAAATCCAGCGCATAGGATAAATCGCGGGTCCAGACATAATGCCATTTGGCGCCGGTTTCAAAACAAGGGCAAGGCAGCGCCTGTTGGTCATTAAAGCCCCAGTCGGTGATTTCGCTGACACTGTTTTGTTGGCGTTCCTGTTGGCTTAACGCAAATGCAGCATCGAACAACGGGTTTTTACTGATCAGCAGCGCGTCGCCAGCGGCCGGGCTAATGGTTTTTTCGCTAAGTGCTGTCGCTGGGCCGGCTTTGAGCACGAACTGGCGGCTGTTGACGCTGCCATCATCGTTTTTTTGCGTCAGGGCTTCGACACTGACACTGCCAAATTTACTTTGCAGCTGGCGGCTTTGCAGTTCACCGGCGAGGCGCGGTGACGCGGCTGGTGCGGTTTGCATGCCAGCGGCGTCGCTCTGTGGTTCGATTGCAGGCTGCGCTGTCGCCGGCTGCGCCATGACCTGCTGCGCTTGCGTCAGGGCAGAGTAGAAAAATAGTGGAGAGAGCAATAAAGAGGCCGGCAGCACAGCGCCGGCACTGAAACGACACAGGCCACGGGTAACAGAATTCAGTAACATGGAGAAACCCAATAAAAACCAACAAGAAGATGCTTGAGTGTACTCAAAGGGCACGGCTTAGGGTACATCTGGCACAAGCTTTTTAGCGCGAATAGCGTTGGCAGGCTTTGGCGCTACTAACTGATGCCTGCGCGGCTGCAGTTAATCGTGGACAGTTTGCGCAGACGGTGCCTGCCATTGGCCTGATAACACTTGCGCGCGCTCATCTTCAGTCAGGATCCCGCGCAAGCGGGTACGCCGGCGATGCTTACAAGCCTGTGGTTCCGGACTTAACAGCGCGGCTTTGAAAAGCTGCGGCTGGTCGATCACCGCAAAAGCGCAGCTCCAGAATAAATAGGCACTGTGGCGTAATAAACCTTGTTGCTGTTCCTGCTCCAGTAACGCGACCAACGGGGGCAACAAGGCCGGGTTGGCGAGAATTTTATCGACCATGGCACTGTGCAGTTGCAAAATGGTGGCGTCGACGTTTTTTTCCTGCCGGCCTTTTGGGCTGTCGTAGCGCGACTGGCGCGGTGCACTGCTATTGCTGTCCCGCAACGCGCCGCTGCGGCGTTTTTGCAGGAACTGGTCAAAACGTTGGAACTTGTCTGCTGCTGTCATGGCTGGTCAGGATGATTGCTGCTGATGGATTGGCTAAGATTCTACCCTGAACATGCGCCGGCGGATCAGTGAAAATCCCGGCTTGGACTCTGAAACACCGGTAGTAGCGGGTCCAGACTTTCTATTCTGCCAACGACCAGATGGCTGACCAGGCCTTCGCGTTGCAAGACACCATGCACCAGCCAGAGCCGGCTGCTGATAAAAGTCTGTTGCTGCGCCAGCGCTGTCGCCTGCCAGATAATCAGATTGATTTGACCGGTCTCGTCTTCCAGTGTGACAAAAGTGACACCACCGGCCGTCCCGGGGCTTTGCCGCACTGTCACCAGCCCAATCACCCGCAGCACCTGACCACAGCGGCAGTTGGCCAAATCACAGGCGCGCTGCAGCGACTGTTTCAGCAGAGTCGGATGCTGGCGTAACAACGCCACCGGATGTTGCGTTAGACTCAGGCCCAGACTCTGATAATCCTCGCCGAGCTGCTGCCAGGCATCCGGCGCCGCTAACGGGCAAGGCGGTGCTTCCGGTGCTGTATGCAAATCCAGCCCCAGCTGCTGTAACAATACAGGCCCAGCGCTTGACGGTTGTTGGGCTGGCTGTCGTACTGGCTGGCGAAACAACGGCAGCTCATCCAGCCGGTCCAGCAATTGCCAGCGACTGGCAAAACGATGGCCGGATAACGCCTGCAGCGCATCACTGCTGGCCAGTGCCGTCAGCTGGTCTTGTCTTAAGCCGCTTTGTTTCAGGCTGCTGAGGCTATGAAAACCTTCGGCGGGGCGCTGCTGTAATACCGGCGCTAATAAATCCTGTTGCAGCCCTTTGATCTGGCGCAGTCCCAGCCGCAGCGCCGGGCCTGTGGCACTTTGTTCTATCTTGTGGTCCCAGTCTGAGTGCTGAATGCAGACCGGCAATACCTGCAAACCATGGCGTTTGCCATCCTGCACCAGCTGTGAGGCGGAATAAAATCCCATCGGCAGGCTGTTCAGCAAGGCGGTCAAAAATTCGAGCGGGTAATAACATTTCAGCCAGGCCGAGGCATAAGCCAGCAAGGCAAAACTGGCGGAGTGCGATTCGGGAAAACCATATTCACCAAAACCACAGATCTGCGCAAAAATCTGTTTGGCGTAAGTTTCGGCATACCCGCGTTGCTGCATACCGTTAATGAGCTTGGCTTCGAATTGCAGCAGTTCGCCGTTTTTTTTCCAGCTGGCCATGGCCCGGCGCAACTGATCGGCTTCGCCGCCGGAAAAACCGGCCGCGACCATTGCCAGCTTAATTACCTGTTCCTGAAAAATTGGCACGCCCATAGTCCGGCTTAACACCGCCTCGACTTCAGGCGACGGATAACTGACCGGCTCCAGACCATCGCGGCGGCGCAAAAACGGGTGCACCATATCGCCTTGAATCGGGCCAGGCCGGACTATAGCGATTTCAATAACCAGATCATAAAAGCATGCTGGCTTTAGCCGCGGCAACATACTCATCTGGGCGCGCGATTCAATCTGAAACACGCCGATAGTGTCGGCCTGTTGGATTTGCCGGTACACGGCGGGGTCATCGCCGGTCTGACTGATCTCGGCCAGCGTCAGCGGCACCTCCCGCTGCAGATTGATCATGGCTAAGGCTTTGCGCAGCGCCGACAACATGCCGAGTGCCAGAATATCCACTTTCATCAGGCCCAGCGTTTCTAAGTCGTCTTTGTCCCATTGGATCACGGTGCGGTCGGCCATACTGGCATTTTCCACCGGTACCAGTTCATGCAAAGGACCGGCAGAGATCACAAAGCCACCGACATGTTGCGACAAATGTCGCGGTTTGCCGCGGATTTGCTCCACCAGACTGATCAGCTGCTGCGCCGGCAGGCTGTGAATATCCAGACCATGCTGCGCCAGTTGTTGCCACCAGCTCAGATCAGGGTGTCGCCGGTTCAGTTGTTTCAGCCAGTATTCGAGCTGGGTGATGGCAAACCCCAGCGCTTTGCCGACGTCACGGACAGCACTGCGCAGCCGGTAACAAATCACCGTGGCCGTCAAAGCAGCACGTTGCCGGCCGTATTTCTGATAGATGTACTGGATCACTTCTTCACGGCGTTCATGTTCAAAATCGACGTCAATATCCGGCGGTTCAGCCCGCTCTCTGGAAATAAAACGCTCAAATAGCACCGAAATTTTCCGCGGATCGACGGCGGTGATTTGCAGGCAATAGCAAACCACTGAATTGGCTGCCGAGCCGCGGCCCTGATACAAAATCTGCTGTTCGCGGGCAAAGCGCGCGATATCGGCGATGGTCAGAAAATAATAGGGGTAGTCGAGCTCGGCGATCAGCTGTAACTCGTGTTCAATTTGCGCGGCAATCGCCGCAGGCACGGTGTCGCCAAAACGTACAGCGCTGCCTTGCGTCACCAACTGACGCAGATATTGCATCGCCGTCTGACCGGGCGGCACCAGTTCGGCCGGATATTCATAACGCAGGCTATCGAGATTAAACTGGCAGAGCTCGGCAACCCGACAGCTTTGCGCCAATAAATCCTCGCTGAATAAATGTGCCAGCTTGGTGATAGGTCTTAAGCAGCGTTCACGGTTGGCAGACAGATCGAGGCCGACCTCTGCGACGGGCTGGCCCAACCGGATCGCGGTCATCACATCAAGCAGCGGTTGCTGCGCGGCTTCATGCATCAGCACCGCACCGACGGCGCAGGCCGGAAGCTCAAACTTGAGACTGAGCTGCTGGCAATGTTGCTGATAGTCATAATCGCCAGCATCCAGCACACGTTGCTGGGCCAGATATAAGCGGGAGCCAAACTGACGTTTTAGCCAGCCGCCCCAATGCTGGTCGCTGGCGGGGATGGCACTGGGCAGCCATAGCACCAGGCAATCCCGGCAGCTTTTTAAATCCCATTCTTCCAGTCGGTACTGGCCTTTCTCTGCTCTGCGTCTGCTGTTGCTGATGATGCGGCACAGCTCAGCGTAAGCTTTCCGATCCGGACACAGCAACAGCAGACGCAGATCTGCGGCGTAGCGAAAATACGAGCCGACGATCAAGCGGATCTTGAGTTGCTGTTGTTGGATCTGGCGATGCGCCCGCACCACGCCGGCAACTGAACATTCATCAGTCAGTGCCAGCGCCTGATAGCCAAGGCTGTCGGCGGTACAAACCAGCTGCTCCGGGCTGGCCGCGGCGCTCAGAAAGGAAAAATGGCTCTGACAAAACAGTTCGGCGTAGTCCATCAGGCAAACACACCATGCACAAACCACTGTTGTTGTTCCGTGCGGTAAATCCATAACCAGCGGCCGTCGGCACTTTGCGCAGTCAGGTAATCACGGGCTTCGGACGGTCCTTGCCACCATTGGCTTTGGATCCGCTCCAGACCCGGCTGCAATTGCACTTGCTGCTGCAGCGGCTCTGGTTGCGCGAGCAAAAATGCCGGCCGGTGTGGGGCCGGCAGAGCGGTGAAAGTGTTAGTCGCAGAGGGCTCGGCCCCGACTGTATATGCCGCCGCTGGTTGCGCGACGGTTTGCGCCAAGTTTTGCGCCATGGTTTGCCTTGGCGCTGGTACTTGCGTTGATTGTTGCCTCGGCTGCGGGTTTACGCCTGCTGCTGCACTTTGCAGCGGGATATTGACTCCGGCTATTTCCGGCAGATAAGCGGCCACCTGCGCTGGCCGGCAGACCTGGGCGCTGCCGAGTTTGGCTTGCAGCAAGCCAACCAGTTGCAGCGGCGTATATTGGCCACGCCGGCCGGCATACAGATCGTCGCTGTCGGTATCGCGGCTACAGTACTGGCTGGCACTGAGCGCCAGCGCCAATACCGGCGCGGGCAGTCGCAAGGCTTCGAGTTTCAGCTGCCACAGGTTCAGCCAGCGACATGCCAATGCCTCGGCCTGCGGCGACTGCAGTTTCAGCGTCAGCGGCGGCTGGTCCCGCAATGTCAGTTCCAGCTGCAGCTGGTAACACACCTGATCACGGCGCTGCAAATAATGCTGCAGTTGCAGCAACAGATGCTGCAGCGGTTTATGTAGCTGGGGATATTGTTCCAGCTGATAAAGCAGTTCAAGGCGGGCGCTGAACTGCTCCGGTGGCTGATAATACTGTAGCAATGGCGGCAGTTTGCCCTGCAGTCGTTGCAGATAGAGGTATAAGTCGGCACCAAAACGCCGGCTCAGCTCGGTTGCCGGTAGCAACAACAGCTGGCCGAGCTGACTGATGCCGAGGCGCTCCAGCTGCTGGATAGTCGCCGGCGTTACATGCAGGAACGACACCGGGCAGCCACTTAACCGCCGCTGTTGTTGCACCTGCGTCAAGGCGGTTTGCCCGGGCTGACTCAGACATAACAGCCGTGCGGCTTCCGCGCTCAGCGCAACACCATATTGGTATTGCAACGGCCGTTGTTGCAGCTGTTGGTTCAGCTGTTGTAAAAATGCCGGCAGACCGCCATACAGCTGCAGCATCGGATCAAGCCGTAACCACAGCGCGTTCGGTGGGGCCTCTGCGATATCGGCGCACAGCTGATAACAATCCAGCGCCAGCATGTCCAGTAACTGCTGCTCCAGTGCCGGTTGCCACGGCATGACCTGTAACGCCGCGCACATAGCACAGGCTTGTGCCAGCGTCTGGCCCGGTTTGATGCCAAGCGACCGCGCCGGCGCATTGGCCTGATGTACGCGCAGATCCTGCGGGTGCAATAACACGGCCGGGTCTGGCGTGGTTGCCTGCTCAGGATTGATGCCATCACTGTCAAGGTCCAGCTGCAACTGCGGGAACAGCAGATATAACCATAATGTTTGCATCAGCGTCCTCCGTTGTGCAGTTGTGCAGTTGCGCTGTCGCAGTGCGCGTAGGTTGTTGCATCACGTCAGTGCAGTATCAGGCCATTGGGCATCTGTGCCTCAGATCGCAACCGCGGCGCTGTCATGAACCGGAACTGGCCCGTACTGTACCGTACTGTACTGGCCGCTGGACCTTCTGCTGCACTAATCGGGGCCAGCGCCCAGAGAAATTGACCAGTTGCCGGGCACCCGGCCAGCCGCCCCGACGTTTTAATACCCGCACTTCAATGCCCTGGGCGGCGGGGCTCAGCGCCAGACTGAGGCCTACCGGTAAACTGAGTTGTGCCTGACCGGCGGGACGGAGCAAAAATAATTCAGCCTGACCTTCTGCTGCGGCCAGTTGCAGGCGCTTCAGCCGGGCAATATCCAGCGTGTGCTGCCACAACAAGACGGTGCTGCAACAGCCACTTTTCAGGCATTGTTCCGCCGCCCACAACGCATCACGATCCTGCGCCCGCACGTCAAGCAATTGCCATAACGGCAGGCCCTGACTGCTCAGGAAAGGCGCATGCAGCTGAGCCGGAGTGTTGATATACACAAGTAACTTGCCACGACTGACCTGTTGCTGCAGATAAGGTAATAACAGCCGGAATTCACCAATGCCAAAGGCCGTGCGCAGTTCAATCACCTGCTGTGTGGGCCAGCCACCGCCAAGTAACAGATCCAGCTCGGCAAAACCAGTCGAAGCCAAAGCTTGTTGTGGGGAAGGGGCGTCATTCAGGCACCAGATGTGGCCCTGTTGTTTCAGATCGGACAGTTGCATATCAATACCAATATACTGTTTATATATACAGTATATGTGTTCTGTTTTTTGCCGCAAGAGGGCGGCGGAAAAAAGCTGGCGGACAATATTGGCCGGAAAATAGCTGCAGCTCTGTAACCAGAGCTGTCCCATTTTCACTACCGTTGGCAGAAAATCTGATGAAAATGAAGCTGATAAGTATTTGCTACGGGTCGGCGCCAGCAGTGTTTGTTACAGTCTGCAGCCTGCCATTCACAACTAATTTTGCCTGATCTGCGACTCTGTAGATGATGTTGCAAACAGGAGAGCCATCATGCGTATTTTCACCTTTATCGTTTGTTGTATCGTCAGTAGTGCCGGCGTTGTCGCCGAACCGTTGTATGTGGCGGCAGATCCGTCAATGGAAACAGCATTATGTATCAGCGCTGCTACGTCAGACCGGCTGGATTTTAAGCAGGACCTGCAATACAACCGCATGCGTCCGGTGGTGGCAGCGAATAAACTGCTGTGTAACGACCTGCCAGTCGCCAGTTTTGCTTTGCAGGCCGGCAATACCGCGGTGTATCAGCATCTGAAAAAATATGTCAAAGGCCATGTAGATATTCAGGACATCGCTGCAGTGCCCGGGCAAAGTACTGTGGTAGTGCGTGGTCGCTGACACTTGTCGGCGATAAAAAAGGCCCGCAACGCTTGCGGGCCTTTTGCTGTCAGGTGTTTAAGGCTCAGGGTAAATCAAACAACAAGGCAAAGACCGGTTGCGTACCGCTGACAAACTGCCAGTCAGTCAAGTCGGCGATTTTCACGCCATCGCCATCTTGCAGCGTGATCTCCGTGTCTGCACTTTTCAGGCTGAGTGGTCCGGAAACCAAATGCACGTAGAGTTTACGGCCCGTAGCCGCCTGATACTGCAACTGACTCTGGGCATCCAGTCTGAGCTGATACAGCTTCGCATCCTGTTTCAAATGCAGACTGCCGGCTTCGCCGGTTTTTGACGCCACCAGCGTCAGGCCCGGCGTTTGGGCAAACGGCTTTTGCTGATAACCCGGTTCACCGCCGACACTGTCCGGTTCAATCCAAATCTGCAGGAAATGCAGGTTTTTGTCCGGATTGGCGTTAAATTCACTGTGCATAATGCCACGGCCTGCGCTCATCAGCTGAAATTCACCGGCCGGCAATTCTGCCACTTCACCGGTCGAATCGCGGTGGGCGATGACACCATCGAGCACCAGACTAATAATTTCCATATCGCGATGACCATGGGTATCAAAACCGGCGCCGGGCGCAACATGGTCGTCATTGATCACGCGCAGGGCGGAGAAACCCATTTGCGCCGGATCGTAATAACGGCCAAAGGAAAAACTATGGCGGCTTTGTAACCAGCCAAAATTCGCACTGCCACGCTGGCTGGATTTTCTTAACTCGATCATAAAGGAACTCCTGAAAACCTGTTTAACGAGAAACACGGCAACCCGGGGGTTGCCGTCGTATGTGGGGCCGGCTTATGCCAGTTTCTTTGCCAGCCAGTTATCGATAGCAAACCGACCGGCGCCGCTGAAGGTCAAAGCCACGCTGATAGCGAGCAGTGACAGGGCAAATTCATAACCGTTGTTGCTCATAAACAGACCGTTGGCAAAGTGCACGCTGAAAATGGCAACCAGCATCGTGATGGCCAGGACAAAGGCTGCCGGGCGGGTCAGCAGACCCAGGATTAACGCCAGGCCACCAAAGAACTCGGCACCACCGGCCATTAATGTCAGTGGAATGCCCGGAGTCAGACCGATGCTTTCCATCCAGCCCGCCGTGCCCTGCAGGCCATAACCGCCAAACCAGCCAAACAGTTTTTGCGCACCGTGGGCGGCGAAGATGATGCCGGCAGGTACCCGCAGCGCCAGGCTGGCGATGCTGTTGTTTGAATCTTGAGTGTTTTGTACGAAAGTTTTGATTAAGTTTTTCATGTGTATTGCTCCAATATGCTGTTGAGGTTCTGCTGCATTCGCCGTGACTACCCGAGCTACTACGTAAGTTACTGCGTGCGTTCTGCTGCGTTGAGATAAATGTAACCGGCTTGCTATGTTGAAAAAAGCGGAATAAATTGACACTCATGTTCAAAATATTTGAATTAATGGGACCGACCAGATGGCCCTACAGCCTGTGCTCACTCTTGAAGCGCTCCGAGCGCTGGATGCTATTGATCGTAAAGGAAGTTTTGCTGCAGCTGCCGAATCCTTGTACAAGGTGCCTTCAGCGCTGAGTTACACCATCGCCCGGCTGGAAAGCGATCTTGGCGTGCAATTATTTGACCGAAGCCGGCAAAAAGCCCAGCTAACTCAAGCCGGGACGCTGTTATTACAGCAAGGCCGGCATTTGTTGCTGGCCAGCCGGCAGTTGGAAGAAGCGGTGCGCCAGCTCGATACCGGTTGGGAGCGCCAGCTGGTCATTGCGGTGGATTCCGTGGTGCCGCTGCAGCCGTTGTTCAGCCTGATTGACCAGTTTCATCAGCTCGGCCGGCTGACGCAGATTATGCTGACCGAGCAAGTAATGGCTGGCGGCTGGGAAGCGTTACAAAGTGGCCGTGCCGATTTAGCCGTCGGTTTATCCGGCGAAGGTGTCTCCGGTCAGTTTCAGCTGCAGCCGATGGCGCAAATGGATTTTGTCTTTGCGGTGGCGCCGCATCATGAATTGGCCCAGCTGAACCGGGTGGTGACGCAGCAGGATTTACAGCAACAAACTGCAATTGTCGTCAGTGATTCTGCGCTGGATTTACCGGCGCGCGATTCGGGTTTATACGACAGCCGCCGCCGCGTACTCGTCAGCAGCATGCAGGCCAAAATCGCCGCGCAGCAGGCCGGGCTTGGGGTTGGTTTCCTGCCCAAACACCTGATTAGCCAAGCGATCCAGGCGGGGTCGCTGATTGATAAAGCCTGCGAGGTGCCAAGGGCCGGGACCATGATGTATCTGGGCTGGCGCCGCCAGGCGCAACCGGGACAGGCGCTGTTGTGGTTCACTCAGCAACTGAGCCAATATGATTGGGCCGCCGTATTCCAGAGTGAGCTGACGAAAGAGGAAAATATCGATGCAATTGGGTGATCATCAAGGGGTGATTTTTGATTTAGACGGCACGCTGGTTGATTCAAAGCTTGATTTTAGTTCGTTGTGTCAACAGCTTGGCTGGCCGGCCGGCACGCCTATTCTGGAGCATCTGGCGACGATCACCGACAGCAACGACTACCAGCGTGCTGTGACGATCATTGAACAATTTGAACTGGCAGGGGCACAGTCTGCAGACTGGATGCCCGGTGCAGCCGAGTTGCTGGCGCTACTGCAACAATATCAAATTCCGACGGCGATCCTGACCCGCAATATGCGCAGTGCCACGCAGCATTGCCTGCAACGGCTTGGCATTGAGGTTGATTTGGTACTGACGCGCGAAGATGCACCGGCCAAGCCGGACCCGACCGGTTTATTGATCATTGCCAACCATTGGCAAAAAGCCCCGGCAGACTTATTGTTTATTGGTGATTTTCATTTTGATCTCAGTACTGCGCGCGCGGCGGGGATGCCGAGTTGTTTATATCTGAATCCGGACAATGGCCATTATCGTCAACAGGCCGACTTTGTCCTGCAGCATTTTGCTGAATTGACGCAGCATTATCAGCAGAAAATGAAATCGGTTACATTCAGTTAGACAACTATTTTCATTTAGATTACATTTACCGATGATACCTGCTAAAAACCGCAGAACATCAGTCAGATCAAAGACATTTATGTGATAGATTGCTAGACTCAGTGCAGTTCCAGTAGTCATTTCTACCCGGCATGGATGAATTCTGTGCCGAATCAAGGGTGTGGCGTGTCAGTTGCGAAAATAAGTCCGTCTCAGGTCAAAATTGGTTATTTCATTCAGTTACCGGTGAACTGGATGAAGCACCCCTTTTTAACCAATAAATTCAAAGTAGAAAATCACGAGCAGATTGCCATTATCCAGACGTTGGATTTGGAATTTGTCTACTTTTTCCCCGACAAAAGCAGTGTGGAAAATAATGACGACGCCACGCCTGCCGCAGAGTTGGCCCAGCACGCCAGTGAATTGCGCTATCAACTGGAGCGGGAAAAAAACGAGCGGATAGAGCAGGCAAAAGAACAGCGCCGGCAGTTGCAACGCACCGAAAAGGCGTTTGAAAAGTCTATGGTGCAGGTGCGCAATGTGATGTCGAAAATCGGCAGCCGGCCCCTACAGGCGGTCGATGAAGCCACAGAGCTGGTGCATCAAATCGCTGACACCATTATCAATGCCGATTCGTTAGTGCTGCATTTGATTTCACAAGCCAGCAAAGAGCAGGAAAGCATTTATTTTCATGTGCTGAACGTCTCGGTGTTATCGATGATGCTGGCGAAAAATTTGGGCATGAACGCAGAGCAGGTCAAACTGACCGGCCTCGGCGCGTTATTCCACGATATTGGCAAACTGAAGATCCCGACGCAAATTCTGCGCAAGACCGAACCTTTAACCGCGCCGGAAGCGAACCTGCTGAAAATGCACACCCGCTATGGTATCGAACTGCTGAAACTGACCGAATCTTTTCCAAAAACAGCCTGGCCTGTGGTGGAACAGCATCATGAATATCTGGACGGTACCGGTTACCCGCTGGGTCTGAAAGAAGACGAGATCGATGCGATGGCCAAAGTGGTGGCTGTGGTCAACGAGTTTGATAATCTCTGTCATCCGGTTGATGTCAGCAAAGCGCGCTCGCCGCATCATGCCATGTCATATCTGTTTAAAACGATGAAAGGCAAACTGGGCGCCAGTGAAATGGGCCAGCTGATAAAAATGATGGGCGTGTACCCACCGGGTACCATAGTTCAGCTCAGTGATGACAGAGTGGGGCTGGTGATGTCGGTCAACAGTGAGCAGTTGCTGTATCCGAATGTGCTGGTGTATGACTCACAAATTCCAAGGCTGGAAGCGCCGGTGATTTCGCTGCAGGAAGGCAAACTCAGTATCAGTAAAGTATTAAAGCCTTCCGCCTTACCGCAGGCCGTGTACGAATATCTGAATCCGCGGGCGCAGGTCAGTTATTTTATTCAGGGCAACGAACGTAAATAACGACTGGTCCAACCGGTACCCTCGTGTCGCGTCTATCTCCAACCTGTTAACCACCAGGCCTGAACTTTCTGCTGCAATATTTGCCAGCGCGGTTCAGGCTGCGGAGTCTGTCGATGCTGCAATCCAATCTGTTTTTAATCCTGGCCGCAGCCATCTGGGGCTTTGGCTTTGTTGCGCAGCGGCTTGGCCTGGAGAATTTAGGTCCTTTTGGTTTTAACGGTGTGCGCTTTCTGATTGGTGCGCTGAGTTTATTGCCATTGTTACTGTGGCAAATGCGCCGTGATGGTTTGCAGGGCGCAGAGATCAAAACCATGTGCCGTGCCGGGTTGCCAGTCGGGCTGTTGTTGTTTGCCGGTGCCAGTCTGCAACAGGCTGCTCTGCAGTTTACCACTGCCGCGAAAGCTGGTTTTATCACCGGCTTGTATCTGGTGCTGGTGCCACTGCTTGGTTTGTGGCTGCGGCATAAAACCAGTATCAATACCTGGTGTGGTGGTCTGGTCGCGTTAGCCGGCTTATATTTTTTATCTGTGGCCACGGATTTTTCGGTGAACTATGGCGATATCCTATTGTTTATCGGCGCATTTTTCTGGGCCGGTCATCTGCTGAGTATTGATCATTTTGCCGGAAAAATGACACCGGTACTGTTGGCCGTATTGCAGTTTATTGTCTGTGGCAGCCTGAGTCTGGCCGTCGCCGTCTGTGTTGAAACGATCAGTCTGCCGGCGATCCAGGCCAGCCTGGGCCCATTACTGTATGCCGGCGTCGTTGCTACCGGCGTGGCGTATACGTTGCAAATTGTCGGTCAGCGCCAGGCACATCCGGCCCATGCGGCCATTATCTTGAGTCTGGAAACCGTATTTGCTGCTGTCGGTGGCGTGTGGTTATTAGGCGAAACTCTGACATCCCGGGCTTTGCTCGGTTGTGCGCTGATGTTAGCCGGCATGTTATTGTCACAATTACCACTGCGCTGGTTAGTGCGGGCCTGGCGCCTGCCCGGAAAAAATGGCTGAGTTCAAAACTGCAGGTTAAATAACAACTCGGCCAAATCCGGTTGCCAGTGATACTGCGTGGGCACTTTGACACCTCGTAGCAACACGCCTTCTGCTCTTAACAACGCGCTTTGTTCGGCAGCTTCTGCGCTGCCGGGCGCAAAAGCCAAACTCAGGTTACTGCGCACCACCCGATACCAGGGCAGAGGCAAGGGGCTATAACCCAGTGCTTTGCCCACCAGACGGGCACGTCCTGGCAGGCCTGCTAAATCAGCGATTTGGCCATAACTTGCCACCTTTCCGGCAGGGATTTGTTGCACTGTCTGCCAGATCCGGCTGTAATGTGGGTTCATCTGCACCTGATACCAGTAAAGTTTTCGGAGTCTTTATGCCTGCAGCCACTATCCCTGTCAAATTGCTTGAGAAGCCGGAACCGCCCGGCAGTAACGAATGTTGTGGCAGCGGCAGCTGTTGTCCTTGCGTCTGGGATTATTACCGCGAGCAACTGGCTTTGTGGCAGCAACAACAAAAAGACGGTGCAGGAACAAAAACAGCAACAGAATAACCCGCTTTACTTGCTCAAACCGGGTTTCCTGATTAGTGTTCATCAAGTGCCGGCTGGTCGCCGGTCTTGAGGATATGGTCGTATGGCGGGAGCTGACATCGGATCTTTGCAAAGCAGCATCTTGTTCAGTGTGCTGGTGCTGTTTATCGCGACAACCGCCTATCTGCTGTTTATCCGTTCGCTGCCTGGCCAGCCAAATGCGCATCAACGTCGTGCGCTACAGCTGTTCAGCTGGTTTTTCCTGACTGAGTTTTTAGCCTATCTGGTGTATTGCCTGCGTTTTATCGACCTGTATTTATTCTCTGTTGTTTTCAATAACTTGTTGTATTTATGTGGCGTTTATCTGTTTTATTGCGGCATACGGCTGCGCTACCAACTCGAAATAACCGCCCGGATCATCGGTTGGATTGCAGCACATGTGCTGGGGTTAGCTGCAGCGATGTTCTGGTTTACGGCCGTGCACAACGAAATTTTTATTCGTTTGCCACTGGCATTGGGCTCCTTCTGTATTCCGGTATTGATTACTTTTTCACTGATCCGGCAGCAACAAAGACCCGGTAATCTCGGCGACCGTGTTTTATTGTTGTGCACTGTCGCCGCATTGTTATTGATCCCACTGTTGTACCCGATCTTTGGTTATCTGCTCAAACCAGACCAACAAGGCCAGCTGATGGTGATGACGCTGGTGACCCTGACGTTGGAAACCTTGTGTATAGGTGGGCTGGCAATATCTTATATCTATGATTTGATTGATAAACTTCGGAGTGAGGCCAACACCGATAAACTGACCCAAAGCAGCAATCGGCGTTACTTTTTTAAAGTCGCGCCGCTGTATCAACAGCGGGTCGCCGCCGGGGAAAACATCAGTCTGGTACTGCTGGATATCGATCATTTTAAGCAACTGAATGACCGCTATGGCCATCAGGCCGGCGATGCAGTGTTACGCCATTTCGCCGCTTTGTTACGCCAACTGCTGAGTAACACAGATCTGATTGTGCGTTATGGCGGTGAAGAGTTTTTGCTGGTGTTGCCAGGATATACACCGGCACAGACACTGCCGCTGTTGCAGCAGTTTCAGGCGCTGTTGCGCCAATCGCCGCTGCTGTACGAAGGCGAAGACCTGGCCGTGCGTGCAAGCTATGGCGTGGCGGCATTACGTGCCGGTCAGGATATTGACCATTGTGTACACCGGGCTGATTTAGCTTTATATCAGGCCAAAGCGAATGGCCGCGACACGGTCGTTTTAGACAGTTTGGGCGCCACTTCCTAAATCATTTCAGCATGGTATAGTACAGCGCTTGCCGCATCCGGCGCTAGGGCGTGTTGACGTTTGGTTGTTTGGTTTTGTTCGAGTTGGTGGCGTTTTGGGCGCGAAACGAGGCGCGTGGCATAGTTATTCTATGTGAGCAACGAGTGACAAAGCCCAAAGCGCCACCAAACGAACCCGCAGGGCTGCGTTTGGCTGCTCTTTCTGCTGCGTTAGTGCTCGTTTGTGTAGAATAACTACACGGATCTCGCACTGCCTTGCATAAAAAGCTGCCAAACTGCTGCAAAAACAAACACCAAACGCCAACACGCCCTAGAATTTACCGCAATGTCCCGGTGGCATTAAACGTTCAGATTCATGTTTGACTACGTTGTAGCATTCGCAGCATGTCGCTTCCAGCAACTTGCGGTTCACCACTTCGATATGCCCCCG
>JAIXSW010000372.1 GCA_027484495.1 Gammaproteobacteria bacterium | reverse complement strand
TTGCTGCTGCTGGTGGAACGGAACAGATGGCCTAAGACCGGAATATCACCCAGTAATGGCACTTTGGATTCGCTTTGTTGCACGTCTTCGTCAATCAACCCCCCCAGCACTACCGTGGCGCCATCGTCTGCCATCACAGTGGTTTTGATTTCACGTTTGGCGATAATCAGATCACCGTCAATACTACCGGCGCGGCTGGAGACTTCCTGCTCGATAGTCAGACGCACTGCAGTGCCTTCATTAATTTGCGGCGTGACTTTCAGTTTGATACCAATCTCTTTGCGATCTTTGGTGGTAAAAGGACTGTTGCCGTTTTGGCCTGGGCTGGTCGTCGTTTCAACCGGTACTTCTTCACCGACGATAAAAAACGATTCCTGGTTATCCAGCGTGGTGATATGCGGCGTGGCCAGAATATTGGAGTCGGTGTCGGCTTTCACAGCCTGAATAATCGCGCCCCAATCGTCTTTGACAACGCCGAGCATCGCACCACTAACCTGGCCTAAGACTTCACCCAAAGCTTTGTAATCACCTGGAGTATCAGCGTCTTGTACTGTCGTACTTGGCACACCAGGAATAGTAGACTGCACCACGCGTGGCTGCGGCGTCACTTTGCGGGCTGACGCCGCTGCTGCTGCCACTGAAGACACTGGCACCACACCATTATTAAACTGTGTGATCCCGCCTTCGGCCGAAATCAGCTGTACGCCCAGGTTAATGCCGGCGGTTTCACCGACTTCAACAATAATGGCTTCGACCAGTACCTGCGCGCGGCGGATATCTATCTGGCGGATCACATCTTCGAGGTTACGCAACATATCCGGCTGTGCCGTGACAATCACCGAGTTACTTTCGGTATGCGCTTCAATACTGACTTCACGGTTGCTGCCGCGCGAGCCACCGCCACCTTGCGCCGCTTGTTGGCTCTGGGCAGAATTGGCCGCCGCCACCATCGAGTTCGACACGCCCTGCAGCACTTTGACTAAATCTTCCGCCTTGGCGTATTTCAGGTAATAGACCCGGGTATTGCCCTGGCTTTCCTGCTCGGCATCGAGGCGTTTGACAATTTCTGACACGCGCTGACGCGCCTGTAATTCGCCGGAAACAATCACACTGTTGGTGCGCTCATCGGCGACAATTTTCGGGATCAGGAATTCAGGCTGGTCGCCTTGCCCTTGTTTTTTATAGATATTATCTAAAATGCGCACCACTTCCGCGGCAGAGGCAAAGCTCAGCCGGATGATTTCGATATCCTGATTACCAGCCTTGTCGACGCGCTGGATAATGTCCACCAGCCGGTTCACTACTTCGGCCTGACCGGTCATCATGATCACGTTTGACGGATCATAGTTCACCACATGACCACCACCGGCCTGATCAGTGAACTGACGCAGCAGCGGCGCTAACTCGCGCACCGACACGTTTTTGACCTGCACCACGCGGGTGACCATTTCGTCGCCAACGCCACCATTGTTGTCACTGACTACCGGAATGTTCGACATTTTGGCGTCTTTTTGCCGCACGACTTTCAGCACACCGCTTTTCATCTCGACGATCGAGAAGTCATAGACTTCCAATACGTTGAGGAAAAACTGGTAATACTGCTGCT
The DNA here is from genome assembly GCA_027484495.1 of Gammaproteobacteria bacterium. Lineage (GTDB taxonomy): Bacteria > Pseudomonadota > Gammaproteobacteria > Enterobacterales > Alteromonadaceae > Pararheinheimera. Next base: position 3,775 of record JAIXSW010000372.1, on the reverse strand, counting down.
CATTGAGCATTTCGTATGACCGCACATTGATCCGGCCCCGCACTTGCGGGTCGACAATGATAGTTTTGTTCAGGTTCTTGCCGACAATATTAATAAATTCAGTGATTTCAGTGCCTTTAAAATTCGGCTGATATTCAACAGCTGCACTGAAAAAGCTCAGCAAGGCCAGGGCACCGGCACCCAGTTGCAGCTTCAGAGACGGAAGGCGGAAAATAGTTGATTTCATTGGAAGTAAGCCATTCTGTACTGGTTATTGTTGTGACAGGTTTACCTGGATATCCTGGATCTGACCGTCACGTTCTACTTTAATCGAAGCCTGGCTGGCTTCACGTAATTCGTTAATCACGCCATAGGCTTGCTGCATGTCATTCAGCCGCACGCCATTAATTTCGATGGCCACGTCGTTCGGCCGCAGCCCCATACGCGCAAACAATTCTGCATCTTTACCCGGCAGCAGCGCATAACCGTACATTTGACCGTTACGATGACGCGGCGTGATGCGGACATAATCAAAGAATTTGGCGGGTTCGTTTAACATCTCGCGCCGCATGCTGGCGACGTCTTCGGCCGCCGGACTATAAGATCCTGGCGGTGGCGCAACTTCCTGCAGACTTTCTTCGCCTACAGCACTGTTGGCTTCACTGAGTTTCTGGTATTCAACACCATCGAGCATCAGCGTTTCCATCCGGCCCGACACCTGCAGTAACACCCGGTCTTCCAGTACCTGTTTCAGCACTGCCGCGGTACCTTCAATTTGTTCGTCAATGGCATAGACTTGCTCAACACCACTGTTTTCGATCACGGCAGTGCCTTGCTCAGGTTTGGTCAATGTCGCGACGACGCCGGTCAGTTTCAAACTCAGACTAGTTTGCGGTGCGTCTGTGACGGTCTGGACCGCGACCGGCTCCGCTGCTTTTTCCTGATATTTACCAAATAAACTGGCATCTACAACGCGTTGTACATCCTGCGTTGAACTGGCCGGTGCCCGGGCTGCTGCAACCGGGACTGCCACTTGTGACGTGTCACCTGCGGGGATCAATAGCCAGCTGACCCGTGCCGCCAGCCAGGCCAGCAGCAGCAGAAACACACATGCAAAAATACGGTTCAGTAACACGACAGGCAAACGTGCATAAAACTGTTGCCACTGTGCTGCCCAATCCAGGCTGGAGACTCGTTGCCAATTCATTGTAATGATTCTGTATCTATTCTGTTTTTATCTTACTCAGTTGGGTCCATCGCAACAAGATCAGCAAACAATTTACCAATAAGATACAGATGATAAACATCTGATATCTGCCGGATCACCGTGCCAAAATACCGTCCCGCTGGAGCCAACGCTGTGTTTATGCTATGGTCGCGCGCATTGCCGGAGTAAACATCTGATGACTCAACCCACCCAAAATCAGGACAATACCACAGTTATATTACGTTTGGACAAATGGTTATGGGCTTGCCGCTTTTACAAAACCCGCAGCCTTGCTAAAGACATGATAGACGGTGGAAAAGTTCAGTATAATGGCCAGCGCTGCAAAGCCAGCAAGACCGTCGAGGTCGGTGCAACTATTCGTCTGACTCAGGGCACCGACGAACGGATCGTCGTAGTTCGCGGCCTCTGTGAGCAACGTCAGGCAGCGCCGCTGGCGCAACAGCTGTATGAAGAAACTGCCGAAAGTCTGCAACTTCGTGCTGAGCGTGCGGAGTTACGCAAGTTAAACCTGTTATTTGCCCCGCATCCGGAGACTAAACCGGACAAAAAAATGCGCCGGCAATTGTTATTACTGAAGTCACAAAATTGAGGTTGTCATGAACCAGTCTGATCAACTGCTACGTTTTTTATTCCGCGAACGCGATGTGCGTGGTGAAGTGGTCAAAGTATCCGCCAGTCTTGATGCCATGCTGGCAGGCCATCAATATCCACAACCGGTAAAACAATTATTGGCAGAACTGGTAGCTGCCACCAGCCTGCTGACGGCAACCCTGAAGTTTGAAGGCCAGATCGCTGTACAGTTGCAAGGCGATGGACCGGTTCGTTTTATTGCCGTAAACGGCAATCATCAGCAACAATTTCGTGGTGTGGCCCGGTTGCAAAAAGAAGTACAGGGCGACAGCTTTGCCGAGTTAATTGGCCAGGGTTATTTGCTGGTGACTATCACTCCAACCCAGGGCGAGCGTTATCAGGGTATTATTCCATTGGTCAACGACAGTCTGACCGCCACCCTGGAAGCCTATTTTAATCAGTCCGAACAATTGCCGACCCGCCTGTATCTGCATACCGATATTGGCGCTGAGCATTGTCAGGCTGCTGGCTTGTTGCTGCAGGTATTGCCGGTTGACGCGGAAAAATCCCGCGCAGATTTCGCTGATCTTGAAATACTGGCCGACACGCTGACGCGTGAGGAGTTGCTGCAATTAGCACCGGAAGAAAGCCTGTACCGGCTATTCCACCAGGAAGTTGTTGAGTTATTCCCGGCGCAGTCTGTCCAGTTTGTTTGTGGCTGTTCACGCGAAAAATCGGAAGCCGCTATTGTCAGTCTGGGGACCGAGGCGATTGACGAGCATATTGCTGAAGGGAAACTGGATATCAGCTGTGAATACTGCAATACGCTCTACCACTTCGATGCCGCGCAACTGCGGTTACTTAAACAGAATTTCTAATTCTCCGACCGGCGTCTGTCTATAGCCAGACGCTGCCTCAAATTCACACTTCGTCGCATCTCCAACCATTTTGAGTATTCAAACATCACTCCTTTCTACTATAGTGGTTGCGCGGGCAGAGTTCAGAACAGCACACGGCCAACCTCAGAGCCGGGTTGATTTCTCAACCTCTGCTGCTAGCTAAATTGTCCGGCGACAGAATTGCGACTGGCGGCGGCATCAAAAAAACAAAACTATTCAGGAAGCACAACATGTTGGTCAAACCCTCAACCAAAACCTTGCTGGCGATCTCTGTCGCGGCCGCCCTGGCTGCACCAGCCTCAGCCAATTTCGAAATCAAAAATAGTTATTCACCAGAAGTCTCCGGCGAGCTGCAATTCGATACTTCAGTCAAACAAAAAGCACTGAAACAGGAATTCCCACAGTATTTTATCGTCCAACTGCAAAGTGAGCCTTTAGCGACGACCGCCACCGCCACTGAACAATCAGGGCCGGGCAATAAACTGGACCTCAACGCGGCGGCGGCTCAGAAACAAGGCAACGTATTGGCGCAAGAACGCAACGCATTTGCTGCAGCCTTAAAACAAGCCTTACCCAATGCCGAAATCGATCGTCACTTTGATACCGTAATTAACGCCGTCGTCGTCACGTCGACTGATGACGTCTACGAGCAACTACAAGAAGTTGCCGGCGTCAAAGCGGTGTTTCGTGAAGAAATGTACTACGAGCAAATGGATACCTCGCTGGATCTGATTAAAGCCAGAACTGTGTGGGAACAAATGGGCGGCGACATGAATGCCGGTAAAGGCGTCAAAGTTGCAGTCATCGATGGTGGTATCCGTCCGGAAAGCCCACTGTTTAAGGACACCGGCTTCTCTGCACCTGCCAGTAAACTATATAACTACTTTTGTGCGACAGTTGAGCCAACGTTCTGTAATAACAAGCTGATTGTGGCCCGTTTTAGTACGCCAACTTTCGCGACTGTGCCCCAAGAATATATGAGCCCGCTCGGCAATGGCGGCCACGGTACGCATACGGCCGGTACTTCAGTCGGTGTGCCCGCCAAAATCAAATTCAATGGTTCAACCAATATCATTCCGAGCGTTGGCGGCAAACCAGA
>JAIXSW010000288.1 GCA_027484495.1 Gammaproteobacteria bacterium | reverse complement strand
TTCTGTACTGCCCAAGCGTTATGACAAAGGTGCATGGTTTAAGCGGCCTAAAAACGCAGCCTTTAAATACTGGGAACCACGTCCTTCCACTAGACCTGACGACTTAACCTGCTTATCAGAAGACAAAAACCGCAACGGAATCCTGGATGCTGGTGAAGATGCGAATGGTGATAAATTGCTGACCCCTGGCAATGTGGTGTCAGTTGAAAAGACTATCGTCGCTGGTACTGACGGGATCGCGTATTTCACTTTAACTTATGCGAAAGAAATGGCAGCTTTTGTCGAAGTGGATATTACTGTCTCAGGCTCTGCTGCTGGGACCGAAAATGTCAGTTCGCGTTCTGTTATGCTTGCCTACCTTAATGATGATGTGACTGATGAGGCTGATCCACCAATGAATAGTCCTTTTGGCGTGGATGCTGAGGCAGATGAAGTTGATTTTACCACTACAGCGATCTGTGCAATTAACTAAGCAGTTCAACCGTCATTTTGACGCTTAAAATAAAAAGCCACCGGAAGGTGGCTTTTTTGTGCTCGGATATCGCAATTGCAGCTTATTGCTGGAAGCGGTACACCGATCCCAGATTGAGGATTTGGGTTAACTCATCCAGCGCAGTGCGCGACTCAACCAGCAATAATGGATCTGCCAGTTCGGCTTCGCTGATTTGGTCGCGATAGTGCGCGTCTACCCATTGATTCAACCGGTTAAACAACGCATCCGTCAACAGCACATTCGGGTTAACCGCCTGACGCTCGGCTTCGCTTAAAGCGACGCGTAAGCGCAGACATGCCGGGCCGCCACCGTTACGCATACTTTGTTTTACGTCGTAATAATGCACCTGTTTAATTGGTGTACCACGGCCGGTTAACTCCGCTAAGTACGCAGAAACCCGCGGATGGTCACGGCATTCGGTTGGTGCGATAATCGCCATCTCACCGGACGGTAATGTAATGACCTGGGTATTAAACAGATAAGTCTGAATGGCTTCCTGCACAGACACTTCGTGGTCCAGCACTTCAATCAGATGCAGCGCGGTTTTATCGCCGAATTTGCGTTGCACTTCAGCCAGTTTGGCGTCGCTGTCAACAAAAGCTTGCTGATGATAAAACAGCACGTTTTGGTTGCCCACGGCAATCACGTCGTTGTGAAACACGCCCTGGTCAATCACTTCCGGGCTTTGCTGGATATACACTACTTTGTTGTCTGACAAACCGTGCAAACGCGCGACGGCTTCACAGGCTTCAAAGGTGTGGCGGGCCGGGAAATTGCGCGGTGCCGGTTTGTTGTAGTCGAAGGCGTAACGGCCAAATACAAATAACTCGACGCCTTGTTCGCCATATTCGCTGCAAAGCCGGGTGTGGTTTGCCGCGCCTTCGTCACCAAAATGGTCGTTATCCGGCAAGTGCGTGTGATGGGCAAAATGTTTGCTGTCACTGAACATCGCCTGCAAAATCCGCCCTGTGGTTTCCGGCTCTAATGAGCGGTGGAACTTGTTGGTCAGGTTGGCCGGCGTAAAATGTACACGGCCATCAGCGGTATCTTTACTCGGTGAAATGGTGGCAGCGTTCGCTGTCCACATGCTGGAAGCGGAACAAACCGCCCGCAGCACCGCCGGCGCTTGTTTTGCCGCCTTGGCAATGACTTCAGAGTCAGTACCGGCAAAACCGAGCCGGCGTAACGTATAGACGTCCGGTCTCTCCTGCGGCGCCAAGACGCCTTGTACCATGCCGAGGTCCGCTAACGCCTTCATCTTAGCAAGACCTTGTTTGGCGGCTTGCTTCGGATTGGAGGTGTTTTTTGCGTTATTCAGCGAGGCGACGTTACCGACCGATAAGCCGGCGTAGTTGTGTGTTGGCCCGACAAGGCCATCAAAGTTTGCTTCAAAGTACTTCATTTTTGCTTTATTCCTTCAGTTGGAAGGGGCACTGTTTTTATTATTTTTGCGGCCGTTTTTGGTTTGCTTCATTTATGAGTCTGCTGCTTAAAGCAGCAGAAAGCCCGTAGAATCGGGCCTTCCAGCATAATAATGAGTTTATGTACTTGTCACAACTTCAGAATACGGATATACGTTAAAAAGGCGTGTAGAATAACGACACAGGTTTAGGGATCCCGGACAAACAATGGCGAAATCACTGGTTATAGTCGAATCACCGGCAAAAGCTAAAACGATCAATAAGTACTTAGGTTCTGATTTTATTGTAAAAAGTAGCGTGGGTCATATCCGCGATCTTCCTTCAAGCAGCACTAAAGATAAAACCAAAACATCTGACAGTCAGCTGAGTAAGGCAGAAAAAGAGTATCAGGCTTTAGTGGATCGGATGGGAATAGACCCACAAAACGGCTGGAAAGCCCGGTACGAGATCCTCGCCGGCAAAGAAAAAGTCGTGAAAGAATTAAAAATGTTGGCGGAAAAAGCAGACACTGTTTATCTGGCAACGGACTTGGACCGCGAAGGGGAAGCCATTGCCTGGCATTTACAGAGCATCATTGGCGGCGAAGCGGGCAAGTTCAAACGGGTGGTTTTCAACGAGATCACCAAAAATGCGATTAAAAATGCCTTCACAGAACCCGGTATCGTCAATCAGGATCGCGTAGATGCACAGCAGGCACGGCGTTTTCTGGATCGTGTCGTTGGTTTTATGGTGTCCCCGTTGCTATGGAAGAAAGTCGCCCGTGGCTTGTCTGCTGGTCGGGTACAATCCGTGGCGGTGCGGCTGGTCGTCGAACGCGAACGCGAAATTAAAGCCTTTGTGCCGGAAGAGTATTGGACTGTCGACGCTGATGTCCGTAATCCGCGTCAGGCGCAGTTGCGCTTAGAAGTCGCCCGTCAGGCTGGCAAAGCATTCCGTCCGGTGAATCAGCAACAAACTGATGCGGCTGTGTCTTTATTGCAAAAAGCGGCCTATCAGGTCACAGATCGTGAAGACAAACCTTCCAGCTCAAAACCACAAGCACCTTTTATTACTTCGACACTGCAACAGGCGGCCAGTACACGCTTAGGTTATGGCGTGAAGAAGACCATGATGCTGGCGCAGCGCTTGTACGAAGCTGGTTATATTACCTATATGCGTACCGATTCGACCAATTTGTCGGCGGACGCAGTTGGCGCAGTACGTGATTTTATCGTGCAACAGTTTGGCAAAAACTATTTGCCAGCCGAGCCTTTGAGTTACGGCAGTAAAGCCAATGCTCAGGAAGCGCACGAAGCTATCCGACCATCTGAGGTGACAGTGCAGGCTTCTGCGTTGACCGATATGGAAGTGGATGCGAAGAAACTCTACGAATTGATCTGGCGGCAGTTTGTTGCTTGCCAAATGCCTCCGGCGCTCTATGACGTAACGAATATCACAGTGCAGGCCGGTGAATTTGAACTGCGTGCCAAAGGTCGGGTATTACGCTTTGATGGTTGGACACGCGTACAGCCAGCACAAAAGCGTAAAGACGAAGAAGAAAATGAATTACCAGATCTGAAGGTCGGTGAGGTCTTGTCGCTGGAGCAACTGCTGCCGGCGCAACATTTCACCAAGCCGCCGGCGCGCTACAGCGAAGCCAGTTTGGTAAAAGAGCTGGAAAAACGTGGTATCGGCCGCCCTTCGACTTATGCTGCAATCACGTCAACCATTCAGGAACGTGGCTATGTCAAAGTCGATAATAAACGCTTCTACGCGGAAAAAATGGGTGAAATCGTCACCGACCGTCTGGTCGAAAACTTCAGCGATCTGATGAACTATGACTTCACCGCCAACATGGAGCTGAAGCTCGACGATATCGCCAACGGGGAAGCGGGCTGGCGTAAAGTGCTGGACAATTTCTACACCGATTTTTCGAAACAACTGAAGGTTGCAGAAGGCGACAGTACTGACGGTGGCATGCGCACCAATCAGTTTGTGCTGACCGATATCGATTGTCCGACCTGTGGCCGGAAAATGGGTATCCGTACAGCCAGCACCGGCGTATTTCTTGGGTGTTCTGGTTACAATCTGCCTCCGAAAGAACGTTGTACCACGACGATGAACCTGACGCCGGGTGATGAAGCGGTGCTGGTGGCGGATGATGATGAGCTGGAAACCGAAGTGCTGCGCCATAAAAAGCGCTGCGTGAAGTGCGGTACAGCAATGGACTCGTACCTGCTGGATGAAAATCGCAAACTCTATGTTTGTGGTAATAATCCAGGCTGTGATGGCTATTTGGTTGAAAGCGGCGCTTTTAAAATCAAAGGTTATGACGGTCCATTGATCGAATGCGAGAAATGCGGCTCCGACATGCAGTTAAAATCCGGGCGTTTCGGCAAGTACTTTGGCTGTACCAACAGTGACTGTAAAAACACCCGAAAATTATTGCGCAACGGCGAAGCGGCGCCACCAAAAGAAGATCCGGTGCATTTACCTGAACTGCGCTGTGAAAAGTCAGACGCTTATTTTGTGCTGCGCGACGGTGCTGCCGGTTTGTTCCTGGCTGCGTCAACGTTCCCGAAAAGTCGGGAGACCCGGGCGCCACTGGTTGCTGAGTTGCAACGCTTTAAAGATCGGATGATGCCGAAGTTTCATTATCTGGCAGAAGCGCCAGCGCAAGATCCGGCTGGAAATGCCACTGTGGTGCGCTGGAGTCGCAAGACCAAACAGCAGTATGTCATGTCAGAAAAAGATGGCAAAGCCACGGGCTGGATGGCTTGGTTTAAAAACGGCAAGTGGGTTGAAGGCAAAGCCGACGCTTGATAACGTTCAACTAAAAAAGCCCGCAGTGCGGGCTTTTTTTGCTTCGGGTTTTGGCCGGCGCGAATTCTGCTTCAAGTAGCGTCAGTAAATCACCATTTGCGTTTTGGCGCAAACAACACGTCCAAGTCGTTGTTTTCCTGTTCGGCTTTTTTCTGCCGGTCACGCAGGTTGCCTTCTTTCAGTTGTTCGGCAATTTCTTGCAGGATAGTGGCCATTTCAGCACGGCGCGACTGCACATATTCATCGACGTGGCTGGCATTACTGAGCGTCACCAGCGCTTTTTCATAACACTGACGGGCTGCGCCAAGTAGTTGGTTCGCACGTGCCTGATTGCCGCGTTTAATCTGACTTTCGACATTGATCCGCAACTGCAGATTCTCCAGCCGCCGATCTTCCTGGACCACCAGTTGCGTATCGATATTGCCGCGGGCATGTTCGGCGCGCAGAATGGTTCTGAGCTTTTTAATGCCCTGGATCATGCTGATGATTTGTTTGTCATTGTCAGGCAGACTGATGTTTTCTGCGACGCTAGGGCTTTCTTTACTGAGTTCGGCGAGTCTTTTTTCGGTGTCTGCCAGCCGGCTTTTCAAATCTCGGGAATTGGTTTCAAGTTCAACCATCGCTTTGAGCGTATAAGCAATACGCGTCAGCAGCATCTGGACGATGCCCTGGGTCAGCGGCACATTGGCGGCATTCAGCAGGATCTCTTCGGTGTCTTCCAGCATGCCACGTAGTTTGGCGAATTCGGCGCGTTTTAACGTGGCAAGGCGCTCTTTGTGTTGCTGCATCGCACTGGCAACGACAGAAATCACCAACAAGCCGATGAAAAGCACCACAATTACGGTAAAAGCCATCTGCACCTCAGGATTGGTCTTGCCTCTGCATCTTAAACAGAAATGCCGGAAAATGCCATTGTTTGCAATTGATTACGGCAGGATTAGCCGGAATACTGCACCGCCGAATGCTCCGCCGTTACTCAGTTCGATCCGCCCGGTACGACCTTGATTCCGGTGCGCCCGCGCTATCATATGAGCAAAAAACAAGCCAAGACCGGTGCGCCCAGCGGCAAGATTAAGGTTATGGATGCCTTCGTCGCTATTGTCCAGCATATCTACCGGATAACCTGCACCATCATCGTGAATTTCTACAAACAGTTGCTGCTGCTGTTCAAATGCCCGCAGCAGCAATTTGGTGTTGGAATAACGCAGTGCGTTAACAAACATATCATTGACCAGATTACTGATTAAATCATTGTCAAAAAACCAGCTGAGCTGCCCGGGGCAGTCAGTGATTACGTCAATATTCCGTTGCGTACTGTACAGGCCGTTTTTGA
>JAIXSW010000612.1 GCA_027484495.1 Gammaproteobacteria bacterium | reverse complement strand
TTAGAAGCATACCGCGAGCTGGCAGAACAGGTTTACGGCCAGAAAGTGGATTACAAAGTAACCATGCAGCAGGCGGTGATTGGCAATGACAAGTTGAAAGCGTCAGTGCAGGGGATTATCAAAGGTGCCCGCGTCGTAAAAACCTATCCGGTTGGCGAGTTTTATGCCACAGAGATGGAATTGGATTTCAGGCAAGTATATGAAATTTATCAGAATTCATCGCCTGTGAGACGAATCAAGTCAGTCAAATATTATTAAGTGTGATAAAAAACAGAAGTGATACGGATTGCCTGATCTTATCAGGCCTTAATGCCCTTGCCGACAGAGTCAAGGGATGGTTTACCTTTGGCGTTATAAGTAAGGCCGGATTTACCGCGCTGCTGCAGTAACTCATGTTTAAAGCGTTCAATTTTCAGTTGGCTTTGCTCTAATGTCAGCCGGTTGATTTCATTTTGTTCTTTGCACAGCAGTAACACGCTATCAATACTGTGTATTTGGCTGATCAATGGCTGCGATGTTTTCAGCTGCGGTAATTGCGGGTGGCGAGCGATCTGTTGATCCAACTGCTGGATTTGTTCAAGCCGTTGCAGTTTGACAGAGGAGTTTTCTTCAAGGGCGGCAATATCACGATTGCTGATGGCGCTAAGCTCTTGCTTCAAAAGCAACAAAAGCACTTCGAGGTGCTCTTGTTGTTGAGTCAGTAAGGAGAGGACAGGGGGCTGACTGTTCATTTTTTACCGAACAACTCGCCTTCAAATTGCACGATGCGACGTGCTAACTGTTCTACGTTCACTTTATATTTGCCTTCAGCAATCGCCTGCTTAATCTCGTCAACTTTTTTATGGTCGATGCCCGAACTATTACTGGCTTTTTCTTGAGCTTTGGTAAATTGCTGCGCCTGGCTGGTCAAAGACACAGAATCCTGACGTTGTGCAGGTTGACTAATAGCTGACTGCTGCTGCGCAACCTGTTGTTGTTTCTGAATATTTTGGTCAACTTTATCAGTTTTCACCGTGGTGGTTGCCGGCACCGTTTGATTCACATTAATAGACATTTTGACACCCCATTGACCTGCTGGCCTCTTCCTTGACCACTTTAACGGCAGCTCCTGCTGAAACTTTAGGACTATTTACAGATTTATCGCGACTCTTTTCACTGCAGTGACGCTGGCCTGAACCTTGCGCCCCGAATTCAGATTTTGTACCTGAATGTTGTCGCCTAAACTGCCGTCAGATAACGCTTTGCCGCTGGTTGCAACGATCAGACTACCAGAGATCCCTTCAATTGTAACCATATCTCCCTTACATACAAGGCAAAGATCCTGCAGAGTTAATATCTGGCCACGGCTGAGTGACCTTTTAGTCCTGGCTCCGTCCAGCAGTTCAGGATCTGTTACAACAGCGCCACGACTAATGAGCTGGTCTCTGGTTTCCAGTTGAACCATTTCTTTGCTCAGAATGACACCGGGAGCCAATTGCCGGCGGCTAACAACAACTTCCTGCATTTGACTTACCTTTGCACTTAAATAAATTTGCCAACCCAACTCGGTTTCACACAGTACTTTAATGCTGTTCTGAGTTTGCAACTTCGGATTTACCAGACTGAATTGCAGAGGAACAGCACATTCCCGCTCCTTACTGCGCGCGTCCAACGGATGCACGCGGATAAGTGCTTGTTCCGAGCCCACGTTTTGTTGTAGCCAGTGCTGGGCTGCGGCAGTCAATTGATCCGGCGAATATATTTCAGCAGAGGCCACACCAATATGCAATCCGAGCACCAGGGCCAGCGTACTTAACTTGTTGAACTTAAAATTGTCGTACATTTTCATATGGTTTCGGCTATGCTTTATCGACAAAGGGGAATAACATACAGTTCTTTGTATTTTCAGTACTTTGCTGCAGATACTCTCTACTTACCCGTAGGTCTGCAAGAATCGATCCGAACTGTTTTGCTTGGAGTCTTAAATGGCGAGTATTCTTGATTCAGTCAATCAGCGCACCCAATTGGTCGGACAGAACCGGTTAGAGTTATTGCTATTCCGTCTTGCTGGCCGTCAAAGATTTGGCATTAACGTATTTAAAGTGCGTGAAGTTCTGCAGTGCCCACCGCTGACCGCAATCCCAAAACGGAATAAGTTCGTCAGAGGGATTGCTCACATCCGTGGTCAGACTATCTCGGTCATCGACCTTAGTCTGGCGACAGGCGGACGGCCGATTGAAAATACCAAAGACAGCTTTATTATCATTGCAGAATATAACCGGTCCGTGCAGGGATTTCTGGTCAACTCAGTTGAGCGCATCATCAATATTAATTGGGAAGCGATTATGCCTCCGCCGAAAGGTACGGGCGGCCGGCAAAGCTATTTAACTGCAGTCACTGAAATAGATAAAGAATTGGTTGAAATTATAGACGTCGAAAAAATCCTTGAAGAGATCTCGCCGTCACCAACAGCAGTCAGCAATACCTTTGAAACTCAGACGATCCAGCAAGATCTTGGTGATCGGATTATTCTTATCGCTGATGATTCTGCCGTTGCACGAAATCAAGTGAAACGTGCATTAGAAAGTTTGGGAATTGCGATGCATTTGGTGAAAAATGGCCGGGAAGCACTCACTTACCTGCAAGAAGTTGCCGCCCAGTGTGATCAGTCAGTGACTGAAAAAATCGGTTTGATGATTTCCGACATCGAGATGCCAGATATGGATGGCTATACCCTGACTGCTGAGGTTCGTCTCGATCCTAAACTCAAGCCACTGCACGTCATTTTGCACACATCACTGAGTGGGGTGTTTAATCAGCAAATGGTGCAAAAAGTTGGCGCTGACGACTTTATTGCCAAGTTTAATCCGGATGAATTGGCTGAGTCAGTACGTAAATGGTTGCATACTGAATAACTTGCGGAAACAGACGCGTGAATAAAGAGCTGCACGACAGCGAGTACAAAACCTTCCGGGATTTCCTTGAGCAGCAATGCGGAATTGTGCTTGGGGAGAATAAACAATATCTGGTCAAAAGCCGGCTTGGGCCTTTGATGATGCGTTTTAATCTTGAGAGCTTGTCCGAGCTGGTTAATAAGACACTGAGTCCGTTTGAACGCCAGCTCAGGTCAGCCGTAATTGATGCGATGACTACAAACGAAACTTTATGGTTTCGCGACACTTATCCTTATGAACTACTGAAAAAACAAATTTTCCCTGAACTTGAGAAAGACCACCGTAATGTCAAAATCTGGTCGGCCGCCAGTTCCAGTGGGCAAGAACCTTATTCAATCGCGATGACAGGTCTTGAATATCAACAAATGCGCCCTGCTGCATTTGGTTTGGGTGTTCATATACTGGGTACTGATATATCCAATACGATGCTGGAACATTGCCAACGTGCTGAATACGATGGTTTAGCATTGTCGCGTGGATTGTCGCCGGAACGCCGCAGTAAATTTTTTGAAGATAGTGGGAATGGTATGATGCGGGTCAAGGATGCTGCCAGACGTAATGTCAGCTTTCGACACTTGAATCTGCTGGATAGCTACACATTACTCGGTAAATTTGACATAATTTTTTGCCGGAATGTGCTGATATATTTCTCGCCTGAAGTTAAAGCAAAAATTATCCGTCAATTCGCACAGGCTCTGAACCCAAAAGGTTTTCTTATATTGGGTGCTTCCGAGTCTTTATCCAGCACCAACAATGACTTCGAGATGATCCGTTGTAATCCGGGGATCATCTACCGCCGCAAAAACTAGGTTTTGTTGACAGCAAAACTGATTTTTCTTCCAACACTGTTATAAAACTGACACTGCTGTTGGCCTGACTCTTGCTAACAAACCAATAAGGTTTGATGAAGGGGCAGGTTATGGCCATCAGTTTTAATAACGCATTTGGTTTACATGAGCAGGGGACGTTACTACGTGAACGTCGGACTGAGTTGTTGGCCAACAACATCGCCAACGCAGATACACCTGGCTACAAAG
>JAIXSW010000501.1 GCA_027484495.1 Gammaproteobacteria bacterium | reverse complement strand
ATCAGCCAGACTGGCCGGTTCCTGACTTAACGCCTGAAAATCCAGGCTGACCTTGGCAACCTGCAGCGCCAGCTGCTGTTGCATTCGTCCTGGCAGGCCTGCAAAAAAACCGTTGTGTTGCCAATAATCAATAAAGCGCTCTGCAGCCTGGTTCGCATCAAGCATCGGCAGTGCATCTGCCAGAGCCCGGACTTCCTGCCACAGCGCACTGGCGTCCGGCAACTGTGGCAATAAATGAAAAGCCACCGGTTCGAATAATACCAGTTTACGGATTTGTAGTTTTTGTGTACGGGCGAGATGCAAGGCCAAAGCGCCACCATAAGAATGGCCAATCAAATCAAGCGGCTGCGCCTTAAATGTGTCCGGCAAAGCCGCCAGCAGCAAGTCCGCTTCAGCCGCCAGCGACCATGGTTGCATGGCAGGTAACGGCTCAGCGCCATAACCGGCTAGATCCGGCAGGGAACAGCAGTGCGTTGCTGACAGCGTACTGGCTAAGGCGAGCCACTGGCGGTGGCTGGACATCGAACTGTGCAGCAATAAGGCGGGTCTGCCATTCCCAAGCTGTTTTACCATGCTTTGATCAGCAAAAACGCCGCGCCACACAATAACGCAGTGAAAGTTGAAATCATGCCCAAAAACCGCGGAATGGAGGTCCCGCTGGAGCGACTCAATCCGGTTAAATGTAAAAGGCGACCGCCCAGCGTCAGCGCGCCCAGGAAATGTAACTGCCATGCCGGCGCTTGCTGTTGTTCGGCAATCAACATGATCACCAGCAACAACGGCACATATTCGGCAAAATTACCGTGGATCCGGATCGCTTTAATCAGCTCTGGTTGTTGCCCATCACCTAAACCCACCCGTAATTTAAAGCGCTGTCGCACGACTGCTAAAGCCAGTACGACATACATCACTGCTAAAACTGCAGCATAGATTGCTGTGATCATGTCCACCCCGATAATGATAATTGAATCAGATCTAGAAACACCCGGCGATACCTGAGCGCCAGAGTCAGCAGCCGCTATCTTGATTCTCTGTGCTGACTGCTAAGGGGCATAATACCCGATTATCCCCTGAAGTATCTCCCGGTTTTTGCACGCTCTGGAACGACAAAGCCCACAATAGTGGGCTTTGGTTTTGATCATGACAGCAGATTAACCAAGCAGGTTACTCAGGAATGTACTGACAGCCTCTACCGGCTGTGTGCCATCTAAATGATGGTATTGCGTCAGGCCTTGTTCTGCCTGATGACGATAATAACCGACCAGAGGCTCAGTTTGTTCATGATAAACGCCTAAGCGTTTACGCACGGTTTCTTCTTTGTCGTCATCACGGATCACCAGATCTTCACCGCTTTGATCGTCTTTGCCGGCCACTTTTGGCGGATTGTAAGTAACGTGGTAAACGCGGCCTGACGCCGGATGCACGCGGCGACCGCTCATGCGCTCAACAATCACATCGTCCGGCACGTCAAATTCAATGACGTGGTCAACCAGCACACCGTTGTCTTTCATCGCATCAGCTTGCGGAATTGTGCGTGGGAAACCGTCTAACAAAAAGCCTTTGGCGCAATCTGGTTTGGCGATGCGCTCTTTCACCAGACCAATGATGATTTCATCAGATACCAGCTGACCGGCATCCATCACCTGCTTGGCAGCCAGGCCCATTGCAGTGCCCTCTTTGATGGCTGCACGGAGCATATCCCCGGTGGAGATTTGCGGAATACCGTACTTGTTCATCAAAAACTGTGCCTGTGTTCCTTTACCGGCACCCGGTGCACCCAACAGAATAATTCGCATACCAAAAACCTCGGTTTTTTCAGAAACGGTTCCAAATGTCATAAGCGCTGGATCTTTACATAATGTCAGTCAGCAGACAAGGTATTTGTCGGCTGCTCAGAGCAGCCACTGACAAGCCGACTTTAGTACTAATAACCTGGCAGATCCGGTACAGCCGCAGTATGCACAAAGAATGTAGCAAAACACTATTCGACGATAGTTGCACTGCACAAAGACAAAACCCGACACAAGCCGGGTTTTGTCTGATCCACGCTGCAGATTATTTCGCCAGTGATAACAACAGGCTGTTTAAACGGCTGACAAAGGTCGCCGGATTTTTCAGACTGCCACGCTCAGCCAGTAAAGCCTGTTCAAACAGCACTTCGGCCCACTGTTTAAACTGGGCTTCGTCCTGCACGTCCGCAATGTGGCGTACCAGCTGATGCTCTGGGTTCAGTTCGAAAATCGGCTTCACTTCCGGTACTTTCTGGCCGACTGATTCCATCAGCTTGATCATCTGCGTGCTCATATCGAACTCGTCAGTGACTACGCAGGCCGGGCTGTCAGTCAGGCGATGGCTGACTTTAACGTCTTTGACCTGATCGCCCAGCGCTGTCTTGAAGCGTTCTGCCACGGTCGCAAATTGCTTTTCCGATTCTTCCTGTGCTTTTTTGGTGTCTTCGTCGTCCAGTTTCGACAGATCCAAACCACCTTTGGCAACTGAACGCAGTTTTTTACCATCAAATTCAGTCAGATGTTGCATCAGCCATTCGTCGATGCGATCTGATAACAGCAGCACTTCCAGGCCTTTTTTGCGGAATACTTCCAGATGCGGGCTGTGTTGAGCCGCTTCGAAACTATCGCCCACCAGGAAATAAATCTCATCCTGGCCTTCTTTCATCCGGCTAACATAGGCTTCTAAACCAACACTTTGCACCGCAGTATCAACATGCGTTGAGCTGAACCGCAGCAGTT
>JAIXSW010000570.1 GCA_027484495.1 Gammaproteobacteria bacterium | reverse complement strand
TGGGCCAACAAATCAGGGTGCGCAGCATACACTGCATCCAAATGCTGTGCAAGAACCCACATGGTTTTTTCTTGCTGCCTTTCGGATAAAGTCTCGCCAAAACAAATAATTGGCGTAACTCCTGCTGCAATTGCCTGCTGAGCTTTCTGCAAGACTGTTGCATCAGTTTCACCGAATAAACTTCGGCGCTCGCTGTGACCGAGAATAACGTAATCGGCTCCAACGGCGCGAATCATATCAGCACTGATTTCACCTGTGAAGGCACCCGCCTTCTCACTGCTGGTATTTTGAGCACCGAGGCAATAATTAGTTGATTTTGGAAAGTCAGGCAGAAAGATTACAGGAGGACAGATCAGAATTTCATGCGGGCAATCGATGCTTTGCAACATCGTTGCAGTGGCCTGCACCAACTCACGGTTCCCATTCATTTTCCAGTTTGCAGCGATAAGCGGACGGCGAAATGTCATGCGGACTCCCCTGTTTAAGCCGGCGCGATCTTAACGAACCTCGCCGCTGCAGACAAGACAAAGCCGGAAAAAAACCTGTTTACAGGTATTTTTCCGGCTTTTGTTCTGTCACACCCGATCCTGCAATTCCTGCAGCGGACCTGCCAATTTCACCGCAGGAAATTTACGATTTCAAACTCAGTGATCAGCTTGCTAACTTCACTGCTGCGGCGATCCGCTCGGCATATTCCTGTACCTGGTCCTGTTCTCTTCCTTCGACCATTACACGAATCAACGGCTCAGTGCCGGATTTGCGGATTAAAACCCGGCCCTGACCATGCAATTCAGCTTCAACTTTGGCAATCACTTCTTTCACATGCATGTTGTCGAGCGGCGCCGAGCCTTTTTCAAACTTCACATTCACCAGCACCTGAGGCAATTTAGTCATGCCGTGGCTTAATTCAGCCAGACTCAGATTAGTATCCATCATCGATGCGAGTACTTGCAGTGATGCAACAATGCCATCGCCGGTGCCGGTATGGTCGAGATTTATCACATGACCAGAATTTTCCCCGCCGATACGCCAGCCTTTTTCCTGCAGCAATTCCATCACGTAGCGATCACCGACTTTACTGCGCACAAAGGGGATATCAAGTTCAGCCAATGCCAGCTCAAGACCCATATTACTCATCAGAGTACCCACCACCCCACCGGTCAGACGACCGCGTTGTTTGGCTGAGCGGGCAATCATATAAATAATTTCATCACCATCAATCTGCCGACCCAGATGATCGACCATCATGACGCGATCGCCATCGCCGTCGTACGCGATGCCTAAATCAGCACCGAGTTCCACCACCGCCTTTTGCAGCTCATCGGTGTGAGTTGCACCGCATTTTTCATTAATATTCAGGCCGTTTGGTGTACAAGCAATGGTATGTACGTCAGCACCAAGTTCGCGAAACACGTTCGGTGCAATGTGATAGGTCGCACCATTGGCACAGTCCAGTACGATTTTGTAACCACTGAGCGACATGTGGTTTGGCAAATGGCTTTTGCAGAATTCGATATAACGTCCGGAAGCATCTTCGATCCGCTGGGCTTTACCGAGCTTTTCTGACGACTCACAGACCATCGGCTGTTCCAGTTCGGCCTCAATCGCCAGCTCTATCTCATCCGCCAGCTTGCTGCCATCACCTGAGAAAAATTTTATACCGTTGTCGTAATACGGATTATGGGAGGCACTGATCACGATTCCTGCCTCAGCACGGAAGGTGTGGGTCAGATAAGAGACGGCCGGCGTTGGCATTGGCCCAAGCAGTCGAACATCGATACCTGCCGAGATCAGACCGGCTTCCAGTGCAGTTTCCAGCAAATAACCGGAGATCCGCGTATCTTTACCAATTAATACTTTGTGGGTACCGCGCTTCGACAGGACGCGCCCGGCGGCCCAGCCCAATTTCATTGCAAATTCCGGTGTGATTGGAAACTCGCCGACACGGCCACGTACACCATCAGTTCCAAAAAACTTCCTGCTCATTAAATGACTCCAGATTTGGTCGCGGCAACAATGGCTAATGCATCTGCCGTTTCTTTGACATCATGGACACGAATGATCTGTGCCCCTTGCATAGCGGCTATTGTGGCACAGGCAATACTACCTGCCAAACGTTCTGATACATCACGCTTAAGTAGTTGCCCAATCATCGACTTACGTGACATTCCCGCCAATACCGGATAACCGGTCGCAACAAATTCTGCCAACGCAGCCAGCAGCTGATAGTTATGGCTGAGACTTTTACCAAAGCCAAATCCAGGGTCCAGCATAATCTGTGTGGACGCAATACCTGCCACTTCACATTGCTGTGCGCGATGGAGCAACCAACCCAATACCTCGGCGACCACTTGCTGATAGTCTGGTTGATGTTGCATCGAGCGCGGTTGCCCTTGCATATGCATCAGACAGACTGGCAGCTGGCTGGCTACAGCAACCTCAAGCGCTCCCGGTTCCTGCAGTGCGCGCACATCATTAAGAATGTCCGCTCCTGCCGATACAGCCTGTCGCATTACTTCAGCTTTGCTGGTGTCCACTGAAATAATCAGATCGGGAAACCGGCGCCGCACCGCGTCAATCACCGGGATCACGCGTTGCAGCTCATCGTCAAGACACACATCTGCCGCGCCCGGTCGGGTGGATTCACCACCGATATCGATAATGTCAGCGCCGTTCGCGATAAGTTCAGCCACTCGCGCCAGACAAGCGGTTTCACCGGTGAAACAGCCACCATCAGAGAAAGAGTCAGGCGTCACATTGAGGATCGCCATCAGCCGGCTTTGCCGCAAATCCAGCCGGCGTTTACGGGGTAATAATAATTCCATCGGGTCTCCAAACAGAAAACCCCGGCGGACCGGGGTTTTAATTTTACAACAGCGGCTTAACTGCCGTGGCTTTCGCTTGGCGTTGCATCTGCTGCCGGAGCTGCAGTTGCCGTTGTGCCACCAGAACCAGGTGCTTCCGGCTTTTTATCCTTCGGCTCCCAATGCTCTGGCGGACGCACATCGCGACGAGCCATTAAGTCGTCGATCTGTTTGGCATCAATCGTTTCGTACTGCATCAGACAATCTTTCATCGCGTGCAGAATATCGATGTTGGCTTCAATCAACTCTTTGGCGCGCACATAGTTACGGTCAATAAAATCACGGATCTCTTGATCGATCATTTTGACTGTATCTTCCGACATGTGTTTGTTTTTAGTGACTGAGCGACCTAAAAAGACTTCACCTTCCTCTTCGGCGTATAACAGTGGTCCCAATTTTTCAGAGAAACCCCACTGTGTCACCATCTTACGTGCCAGATTGGTGGCGCGTTCAATGTCGTTCGAAGCGCCGGTACTGACCGCTTCGCTACCGTAGATGATCTCTTCGGCGATACGGCCGCCAAACAACGAGCTGATCATACTTTCCAGGAAACGCTTCGAATGACTGTAGCGATCCTGTTCCGGTAAATACATGGTGACACCCAGGGCACGGCCACGTGGAATGATACTCACTTTGTATACCGGGTCGTGCTCAGGTACCAGACGACCAACGATGGCGTGACCTGCTTCGTGATAGGCCGTCATCTCTTTTTCTTTCTCAGTCATCACCATGGAACGACGTTCAGTCCCCATCATGATTTTGTCTTTGGCTTTTTCGAACTCGTCCATCGACACCACGCGACGGTTGTTGCGTGCTGCAAACAGCGCAGCTTCGTTGACCAGATTGGCCAAATCAGCACCAGAGAAACCTGGCGTGCCCCGAGCAATCAAGGATGCGTCCACGCCATCACCCAACGGCACTTTACGCATGTGAACTTTCAAAATCTGCTCACGGCCACGTACATCTGGCAAGCCGACAACGACCTGACGGTCAAAGCGGCCCGGGCGCAATAATGCTGGATCTAAGACGTCAGGTCTGTTGGTCGCAGCAATCACGATAATGCCTTCATTACCATCAAAACCGTCCATTTCAACCAGCATTTGGTTCAATGTCTGTTCGCGCTCGTCATGACCACCACCAAGACCGGCACCGCGCTGACGGCCGACCGCATCAATTTCGTCGATGAAAATGATACATGGTGCGGCCTTTTTGGCTTGTTCGAACATGTCACGGACGCGGCTTGCACCGACACCAACAAACATTTCGACAAAATCAGAACCGGAAATGGTGAAAAACGGTACTTTGGCTTCGCCGGCAATGGCTTTGGCCAGCAGCGTTTTACCAGTGCCCGGTGGGCCAACCATCAACACGCCTTTCGGAATGCGGCCACCCAGTTTCTGGAAGCGTGACGGATCTTTTAAGTAATCTACCAGCTCAGTAACTTCTTCTTTGGCTTCGTCACAACCAGCGACGTCCGCAAAAGTCGTTTTGATTTGGTCTTCACCCATCAGGCGGGCACGGCTTTTGCCAAAGGACATCGCGCCTTTGCCACCGCCGCCCTGCATCTGGCGCATAAAGAAGATCCAGACGCCGATTAACAGCAGCATTGGGAACCAGGAAATAAAGATCTGACCCAACAGACTGGTTTCTTCCGGTTTAACACCGGTTGAGTCCACGTTGTTCTTGATCAGATCGTCAAGCAGCTTTTCGTCGTAGCCGCCAGGGATTGTAGTTTCAACCCGTTGCCCGTCTTTGCGTATCGCGCGGACGACGCCGCCACGATCCACCTGGACTTCACGGATTTGGCCCTGATTCACATCATTGATGAATTGGGTATAGCTTGTTGTTCTGTCAGACCGGTCGGCCGGACTGAAACTGTTGAACATCGTCATCAGTACGACGGCGATCACCAGCCACACCATCAGATTCTTTGCCATGTCGCTCAAGGAAATAACCTCTTGTTACCAGAATTGCTTCTGTTGCTACTTTACTAGAGTTTGAAACCTGTCGCCACGATATATGTCTCGCTGGAACGGGCGCGGGACGAATCGGGTTTGCGGATCCGTACATTGGTAAATACGTCGCGGACCTGCTGGACAAAGGCATCGAACCCTTCCCCATGGAACACTTTGACGACAAAACTACCGTTTTTCTTCAGCACTTTGTTACACATATCCAGTGCCAGTTCGATCAAATACATGCTGCGACTCTGGTCTACCGTCGCATTACCACTCATGTTTGGAGCCATGTCAGACAACACGACGTCCACATTACGGCCATCAATCCGGTTTAATAACGCTTCCAGCACCGCATCTTCGCGAAAATCGCCCTGCAAAAACGCGACCCCAGCCAGCGGATCCATCGGCAGGATGTCGCAGGCAATCACGACCCCTTCGCGTCCAACCAGCTCTGCAGCCAGTTGCGACCAGCTGCCGGGAGCAGAGCCAAGATCTACGACCGTCATGCCGGATTTGATCAGTTTATCTTTCTGCTGGATCTCTTCGAGCTTAAATGAAGCCCGGGAACGCAGCCCCAGTTTTTGTGCTTTGTGCACAAAGGGATCGGTCACATGTTCTTGCAGCCAACGGCTGGAACTGGCCGAGCGCTTTTTCTTTGTCATGGAAACACTCTTAATTGGTCTTCCCTGCAAGATGGCGGTACAATGACGCTATTTCAAGCTTTCCAAACGGAAAAAGTCATTTTATGAGTCTTACTAACAAACAAAAGCAATTTTTAAAAGCCAAAGCGCATGAGCTGAAGCCAGTGATCCTGCTCGGCGGCAATGGTCTGACAGAAGGCGTGATGGCCGAAGTTGATCTGGCACTGGAACATCACGAACTGATTAAAATCAAAGTCCCGAGCATCGACCGGGAAGAAAAGATAGCTGTCATGGATGCAATTATCCGTGAAGCAAAAGCCGAAAAAGTACAGGTGATCGGCCATATTCTGGTGCTGTACCGCGCCGCTAAAGAGAAAAAGCTGCAACTGCCCCGCGGATAATTTCAGTCCACTCAGCCGGTTTTTTGTTCATCCGGCAACACATTCACAGCGAGAAAACCTGCCGCAAATAAATTGCGGCGGGCCTCGTCTGCCGTATCTGCACGCTGTCTGACCAATGTCTCTGGCATCTCAATCGCGGTGGCTTTGAGAAACTGCCAGCCAATCACATGATCGGCTGGTAACAAAGCAATGACGTGGGCGAGCCGATGTTGCACGCACCAGTTGGAATTATCAGTCACACCGGCGAAGATTTCTTTTGGGCTGGTTTGCCAATCCCGCACATCTAATACCAATGCCCAGGGCCGATTGATAATTGGCTGAACCAAGTCGCGGAAATCCCGGATATATTCCTTGATATCACGGCTGGTCCAGACCCCAATAGCCCGCACCCACAGCGTTTGTTGCTCCAAACACAATTCATAAGCCGGATTGACAACTTTCATGACAGACTCCTCAGCGCTCTGGTACCGGGCAATAGTGCCAGACTGCTGGTACCACAATTCGCTGCGCAATTTAACCATATCTCTTTGTAAATAAAACGACAAAAGCGGCCGAAGCCGCTTTTTTCCGTCAATCCGAGACTAAAGTCGTACTTAAAGGTACTTCACGTCCGTGATTTCAAACTCGACCACGCCGCTTGGTGTGGTGATATTGACGACGTCATCCTGCTGTTTACCAATCAGGCCACGTGCGATCGGCGAGTTGACCGAAATCAGATTGTTTTTAATATCTGCTTCATCATCGCCAACGACTTTGTAAGTCACTTCTTCCTCTGAATCCAGATTCAGAATGGTGACTGTGGAGCCGAAGATCACTTTGCCGTTATTGGTCAGCTTGGTAATGTCGATGATCTGAGCATTCGCCAGCTTGCCTTCAATATCCTGGATCCGGCCTTCGCAGAACCCCTGCGCTTCACGCGCAGCATGGTATTCAGCGTTTTCTTTCAGATCACCGTGTTCACGTGCATCGGCAATCGCTTCGATAATTGCCGGCCGTTTCACTGTTTTCAGTTCATGCAGTTCATCGCGCAACCGTTGTGAACCCTGAACTGTCATCGGGATTTGACTCATCCGTTTACTCTCTTATGTAACTCCTGCACCGAGTTCACTGTCGCAAACGCATTAGCAGCGTTGGCTTTACAGGTCGCAAAAGCGGCATTCAGGGTCGTGGTGTAATTGGCCTTATGTTGCAGAGCGCCACGGCGTAACACTTTGGAATCTTCAATGGCCTGACGACCTTCGGTGGTGTTCACGATGTAGCTGTACTCACCATTTTTAATCCGATCCAGAATGTGCGGACGACCTTCAAATACTTTGCTGACTGCACGGCATGGAATACCTGCAGCCTGTAATGCTTTCGCAGTACCGCCGGTGGCATCCAGTTCAAAACCAAGGGCGACCATGGTTTTCGCCAGCTCAACGACGCGCACTTTATCGCTATCGCGTACTGAAAGTAAAGCGCGACCACCGGTTGGTATCAACGTCCCGGCGCCTAACTCTGCTTTGGCAAAGGCTTCGGCGAACGTTTCGCCCACACCCATGACTTCGCCGGTAGAGCGCATTTCAGGGCCAAGTAACGGGTCGACACCCGGGAACTTGTTGAATGGGATCACCACTTCTTTCACCGAGAAATACGGTGGAATAATTTCGTTGGTGACGCCTTGTTCTTGCAGCGATTTGCCAGCCATACAACGGGCGCCCACTTTTGCCACAGCAACCCCGGTCGCTTTTGACACAAACGGCACGGTCCGGGCAGCACGCGGATTCACTTCAATCAGGTAAACTTCACCATCTTTCACCGCAAACTGAGTGTTCATCAGGCCAACAACGCCAAGTTCCAGTGCCAGTTTACGCACCTGTTCGCGCATCACGTCCTGAATTTGTTGACTCAGGCTATGTGGTGGTAATGAACAAGCCGAGTCACCGGAGTGCACGCCCGCCTGCTCGATGTGTTCCATAATGCCACCGATAATTACCTCAGTACCGTCACAGATCGCATCGATGTCGACTTCAATTGCATCGTCAAGGAAACGGTCCAGCAATACCGGCGAATCATTGGACACGCTAACCGCTTCAGTCATGTAGCGGCGTAAGTCCTGGTCGTCGTATACGATTTCCATCGCGCGGCCACCGAGAACATAAGACGGACGCACCACCATCGGGTAACCGATATCCGGTGCTTTCGCCAGCGCTTCTTCCATGCTGGTGACAGTGGCGTTTTTCGGTT
The DNA here is from genome assembly GCA_027484495.1 of Gammaproteobacteria bacterium. Taxonomy (GTDB): domain Bacteria; phylum Pseudomonadota; class Gammaproteobacteria; order Enterobacterales; family Alteromonadaceae; genus Pararheinheimera. Next base: position 2,077 of record JAIXSW010000570.1, on the reverse strand, counting down.
GTTTCAGGCCAAGACGCTCGACTGCCTGCTGGAACCGCTCGCGGTCTTCTGCCCGGTCAATCGCATCTGGTGAAGTACCAATAATTGGCACGCCATTCGCTTCCAGTGCCCGCGCCAGTTTCAGTGGCGTCTGGCCACCGTATTGCACGATCACGCCTTTTGGCTGTTCTTTACGCACGATTTCCAGCACATCTTCCAACGTGATGGATTCAAAATACAGCCGGTCCGAGGTGTCGTAGTCAGTCGACACTGTTTCCGGGTTACAGTTGACCATAATGGTCTCGTAACCATCTTCGCGCAGTGCTAACGCCGCATGGACACAACAATAGTCAAATTCAATGCCCTGACCGATGCGGTTTGGGCCACCACCGATAATCATGATCTTATCGCGGTTGCTCGGTGCCGCTTCACATTCTTCATCGTAGGTGCTGTACATGTACGCAGTGTCTGAGGCAAATTCTGCCGCACAGGTATCGACGCGTTTGTACACCGGGTGCAAACCGTAGCCATGGCGTTTTTTCCGCACTTCGGCTTCAGCAACGCCCAGCAGGTCAGCGATCCGTTTATCAGCAAAACCTTTGCGTTTAAGTACCGTCAGACGCGCTTGATCCAGGCCGGCAAAACCAGCGGCCTGAATGGCAGCTTCTTCTTTGATTAAATCTTCCAGCTGGATCAGGAACCAAGGGTCGATATTGGTCAGCTTAAAAATCTCATCCATCGTCATGCCAAAACGAAACGCATCGGCAATGTACCAAATCCGGTGTGAGCCAGGTTCACGCAGCTCGCGGGTGATTTTCTCTTTCGCTTCCGGTGCTTGAATATCGATGATTGGGTCAAGACCACAGACGCCAATCTCGAGACCACGCAGCGCTTTTTGCAGCGATTCTTGCTGATTGCGGCCGATCGCCATCACTTCACCGACCGATTTCATCTGCGTCGTCAGGCGGTCATTGGCACCGACAAATTTTTCAAAGTTAAAGCGTGGTACTTTAGTTACCACATAGTCGATGCTTGGCTCAAACGACGCTGGCGTGCGACCGCCGGTGATGTCGTTGGCCAGCTCGTCGAGCGTGTAACCAATCGCCAGTTTCGCTGCCACTTTGGCAATCGGGAAACCGGTAGCTTTAGACGCCAGCGCTGATGAACGCGATACACGCGGGTTCATTTCGATGATCACCATCCGACCGTCTACCGGGTTGATACCGAACTGCACGTTGGAACCGCCGGTTTCGACGCCGATTTCACGCAGCACGGCCAGGGAAGCGTTGCGCATGATTTGATATTCTTTATCGGTCAGAGTCTGTGCTGGCGCAACCGTGATAGAGTCGCCGGTATGGACACCCATCGGGTCAAAGTTTTCGATCGAGCAGACGATGATGCAGTTGTCGTTTTTATCACGCACCACTTCCATCTCGTACTCTTTCCAGCCAATCAGCGATTCATCGATCAGCAGCTCTTTAGTTGGCGATAAATCTAAGCCGCGGGTACAGATTTCTTCGAACTCTTCACGGTTGTACGCAATACCACCGCCTGAGCCGCCCATCGTGAACGACGGACGGATAATGCATGGGAAACCAATGGTTTCCAGTACCTGATAGGCTTCTTCCATTGAATGGGCAAAACCCGCTCGAGGGCAGGATAAACCGATAGAGCGCATCGCTTTATCAAAGCGGCCCCGGTCTTCGGCTTTGTCGATGGCGTCCGCGGTGGCACCGATCATTTCGACATTGTATTTCGCCAGCACGCCATGGCGTTCTAAATCCAGCGCACAGTTCAGTGCGGTCTGGCCGCCCATGGTTGGCAATACCGCACATGGACGTTCTTTTTCGATGATTTTCTCTACCACTTGCCAGTGGATTGGCTCGATGTAGGTCGCATCAGCCATTTCCGGATCTGTCATGATGGTCGCTGGATTCGAGTTCACCAGGATCACCCGGTAACCCTCTTCTTTCAGCGCTTTACAGGCCTGAGCGCCTGAGTAGTCAAATTCGCAGGCCTGGCCAATCACAATTGGACCAGCGCCGAGGATTAAAATACTTTGAAGGTCGGTACGTTTTGGCATAGCTCTCTCAATCCT
>JAIXSW010000493.1 GCA_027484495.1 Gammaproteobacteria bacterium | reverse complement strand
CTGTTGGGCTCAAACACCCGGCCCGCCAGGAGCAGATGCTGGTCCGGGCTGTTTTTCAGCACAAAGTTATGGTCATAACCGAGGCCTAGTTTCAGCTGTGCATCTTCCGCAGCGATATCGCGGCCAATGGCTTTGGCAGTGCGAAAATCAAAGGGAGTGCCGGTAACGTCCTGCAACTCGCCGGTTGGAATTAGACCCGCACCGACCGGGGTGATCCGATCCGCCGGGATCATCAGCTCATGGCTGAGAATATCGCCGCCACCGGCCAGATTAAAATAACTATGCTGCGTCAGGTTCACCACAGTGGTTTTGTCGGTCGTGGCAACAAAGGTCATCTGCAACTCGTTGCTGTTGGTGAGCCGGTAAGTTACTTCAACGTTCAGATTGCCCGGATAGCCCTGATCCCCATCCGGGCTAACCAGACTGAGTACCACGCCGACCGCATCTTCCTGCTGAAAGGTTTTCGCGTCCCAGAGCTTTTTATCAAAGCCCTGCACACCGCCATGCAGATGATTAACACCATCATTGGTAGCCAGCTGATAGGTGGTGCCGTTTAAAACAAATTTACCACCGGCGATACGGTTTCCAAAGCGGCCAATAATGGCACCAAAATATGGATTGTTTTCGACATACTGCGCCAGGTTGTCGTAGCCCAACACGATATCGGCGGGCTGACCTTTTGCATCCGGCGTGATCAGGCGGGTAATGATGCCACCATAATTGATGACATCAAGCGCAACACCATTGGCATTGGTTAACTTGTACAAACTGACTTCCCGGCCGTCAGCCAGTTGGCCAAAACTCTGATGTTGGATTGAAAGCGTCATAGCGGTAGTTCCGGCCAAAATGGAGGGAGGAGTTGGGACTGTATCGGGCGCAGGCGCCGGACTACAAGCGGTTAATTGCAGGCAGATACAGGCACCATATAACAGCGGCCCTGGCGTCCATCGCTTCAGAATGTTCATCATCACACCTTGTCTGGTTCGTTTGTTTTTGTATTGTAGTTTTATAATACAATTAACCAGCTCAGCACAAGGGGCGACGGTCTTTTATTCATCGGCGTGCTATCGATGGGCTAGCTCAGCAACATGCCGTTCTGCACCAGAATACAGTCCATGCCTGCGGCGGCTGCGGCTTGTTGGCCAATCGCCGTATCCTCAAACACGACACAGTGTTCTGGCGCAACACCAAGCCTTGCCGCCACTGTTAAAAAGGTTTCCGGATGTGGTTTGCCAAAAGTGACATCCGTAGCCGTCACAACGGTATCGACCTGAGTCAGCAGACCGGTTTCTGCCAGCATTTTCAGGGCGTGAGCACGGTCGGCCCCGGTGCCAATGCCGATTTTTAACCGGCCACGATAATACTGCAGTACTTCAACGGTAGCCGGGATCAGCGTTGGTACTTCATCCAGCTGCTCCCACAACTCGCGTTTGAGCCGCGCCACGGTTTCGACATCATGCGACAAGCCATATTTTTCATTCAGCAGCACCACGGTCTGATCCGTGGGGACGCCGCCAAGGCTATGCATATAGGCCGGATCAAACGGATAACCATAGCGCTCACATGTCTGACGCCAGGCAATACCATGGCTGCCCATCGAATCGATTAAAGTGCCATCCATATCAAAAACGATGGCTTGATAAGCGGATAAATCCAGCATCGGTACTCCGGTCAAATGCGATCTTTGTTGAGGTCAAAAAGCGCTGGTGCGCCATAAAAAACAACAGGCCCGCAGGCCTGTTGTTTATCTGAGTGCCGCGGCAATGCCGCAGACTATTACAGTCCTTGCTTCAGGAAATAATAAGCAGAGCTCTGCCGCAGTTCGTTTTTCAGCTGACGGATATTGGTGGCATCATCGATGATCACCGTTTCCACGCCGGCCATTTCGGCAAAATCCACCACCATGTCCGTCGTCACCGCCTGACTAAACACAGTATGGTGTGCGCCGCCCGCGTGGATCCAGGCCGCAGCCGCCACGCTTAAGTTTGGCTTAGGTTCCCATAAAGCAGACGCCACTGGCAACTCTGGTGTGCCGGCCGGCGGCACAACGGTGTCCACTTCATTGATCAGAATACGGAAGCGGTTGCCTAAATCAATCGGCGAGACGTTAATCGCAGGGCCTGGTGCTGCACTGAACAGCAAACGGGCAACGTCACATTTCACGCCAATAGTGTGGCGATGCACTTCAAGACGTGGCTTGGCGGCCGCAATTGACGGGCACACTTCCAGCATGTGCGCGCCGAGCACCTGGTCGCGGCTGCCGAAGTTATAGGTGTAGTCTTCCATAAAAGAACAACCACCGGCGCGGCCCTGGCCCATCACTTTCATGATGCGAACCATCGCCGAGGTTTTCCAGTCGCCTTCGGCGCCGTAACCATAACCCTGTGCCATCAGACGCTGTGTCGCCAAACCCGGTAAACCGGTTAAGCCCGCCAGGTTTTCAAAGCAGTTGGTAAAGGCTTTAAAGCCGCCTTTTTCCAGGAAAGTGCGCATACCGAGTTCGAGCCGCGCTTCGTTCCTCAGCATCTGCAGCGCGTAATCATCGCTGAACACTGCCGGCGCTATCTCATAATCCTGCCGGTATAAGTCGAGCTGGCTGATGATGTCGCTGTCAGACACGGCATCGACCACAGCCACCAAATCGGCCAGGCTGTAAGCATGCACTTCATAACCAAATTGAATTTGCGCTGCGACTTTGTCGCCTTCGGTGACGGCAACCTGACGCATGTTGTCGCCAAAGCGGGCGATTTTCAGTGAACGGCTTTCCGCCCAACCCAGTGCAGCGCGGCACCAGTCGTCCAGTTCCTGCACCACGGTCGGATTTTGCCAGTGACCCACCACCACTTTGCGTTCTTTGCGCATCCGGGTGCCGATAAAGCCAAATTCGCGGCAACCATGCGCGCTCTGGTGCGTGTTCATATAGTTCATGTTGATCTCAGCCCACGGCAGCTCCGCATTAAACTGCGTGTGTAAATGCAGGAACGGCTTGCGCAGCTCATTGAGGCCAGCGATCCACATTTTGGCCGGTGAGAAGGTGTGCATCCACAGCACCAGACCGACACAATCCGGGTTGGCATTAGCCTGCTGGCAGACGGCGAAAATCTCTTCCGGGCTTTTCACTGTTGGTTTCACTACTAACCGCACCGGCAATTTTCCGCTTTGGTTGAGGCCAGCGACAATAATTTCGCTATCCTGCGCCACAGTTTGCAGCACTTTAGGACCATATAAATGTTGTGAACCGGTGACGAACCAGACTTCTTTGTTACTCATCATCTTCAAATTCCTCTTGGCTGCGGCCGGCTCAAGCCTGACCGTAATAAGCGTTTTTGCCGTGTTTACGGAAATAGTGTTTGTCCATCACCGAACGCGCTAACAGATCGCCCTGTGGCGCCAGCGTGCGGGTTAAAAAAGCCATCCGCGCAATTTCCTCGAGGATCACTGCGTGATAGACGGATTTCGCTGCATCTTTGCCCCAGGTAAAAGGCGCATGACCGGCAACCACCACCATCGGCGCCGCCAGCGGGTCCCGGTCGGCGAAGGCGCGCACGATTTGCACGCCGGTTTCTTCTTCGTAGTCGCGTGCCACTTGCTCCGCACTCATCTCAGCGGTACAAGGCACTTCGCCATAAACAAAATCGGCGTGAGTGGTGCCGAGGCACGGGATCGCTAACTTGGCCTGTGCCCAGGCGGTCGCATGGGTGGAATGGGTATGAGTCACGCCACCAATCGTGGCGAAGTGGCGGTATAAATGGGTATGGGTTTTGGTATCAGAGGATGGCCGCAAAGTGCCTTCAACGATCTGATTATCCAAATCGACAATCACCATGTCGTCGGCGCGCATATCTTCATAAGCCACACCGCTGGGTTTTATGGCGATGACGCCTTTGGCGCGGTCGATTTGCGACACATTGCCGAAGGTGTACATCACCAGTCCGCGTTTTTGCAGCTCTAAATTGGCCTCAAACACTTCGCGTTTTAATTCGGTATAACTCATGCGGCCCCCTGACTTTCAGCCACAACACTGGCATCCACAAAAGCGCCAAGCTGCTGATATTGTTTGTATAAACGGTCATAAATTGCGGCATTGGCCGCATCAGGCTGATAGGTCTGGCACACCGGCGATGCCATGACTACCTGCGCTGTCGCAACAGAAGGGAATACACCGGCAGCGACCGCCGCGAAGATGGCCGCGCCTAACGCACAACTTTGTTCACTATCGAGCACGGCGATCTCGCAGTTCCAGACATCGGCACAAATCTGCATCACCAATGGCGATTTTTTCGAGATGCCGCCAATCACCACAATGGAATCGACCGGCACGCCCTGTTCACGGAAACGTTCGGTAATAGCGCGGGAACCATAGGCAGTCGCCTCGACCAAAGCGCGGAAAATTTGCGGCGCCTGGCTGCCCATTTTCAGGCCGCTGATGGCCATGGCCACCCGTTGGCTGGCATCCGGCGTGCGCCGGCCATTGACCCAGTCCAGCGCAGTGATGCCGGTTTGTCCCGGCGTCAGCTTGGCAGCTTCCAGCGACAAGGCCGGAATGATCTGCGCCTGCAGGGCTTCCAGTGCCGCCGGGGTCAGCGCCTGACCTAACAATTGCAGCGGAAAACTCAGCAGGTCGCGAAACCAGGCATATAGATCACCAAAAGCCGATTGCCCTGCTTCCAGACCAATCATGCCGGGCAGCACTGAGCCGTCGACCTGACCACAGATCCCACGTACCGGCTTGTCGGCCAGCAGCGCTGGGCTCGCCACTGTGATATCGCAGGTGGACGTCCCCATCACTTTGGTCAGCACACCAGGCCGCACATTAGCGGCGACCGCGCCCATATGGCAGTCAAAGGCGCCATAACCGATGGCGATGCCACGGGGTAAACCGAGGCGCTGCGCCCACTCCGCACATAAACGGCCGGCAGTTTGGTCGGATGGACGGGTGTCGGCGTTCAGGCGGGTAGCGAAAGCGTCCAGCACAGGGTCAATAGCAGTGAAAAATGCATTGGGCGGAAAACCACCCCAGCGTTGATGCCACATCATTTTGTGGCCGGTGGCACAGCGCCCCATGACAAAATCAGCGGGGGCTGTGGTATCCGTCAGCACTGCCGTGATCCAGTCGCAGTGTTCCACAAAGCTATAAGCCGCAGCCCGCACCGCAGCATCCTGGCGTAACACGTGCAGCGCTTTGGCCCAGTACCATTCGGATGAATAAATACCGCCGATAAACTGCAGATAATTCGGCCCGACACCGCGTGCTGCATAATCATTCGCCGCCGCGGTAATTTCTGCCGCTTCGGCCACTGCCGTGTGATCTTTCCACAGCACAAACATCGCATTTGGGTTTTGCGCGAATTCCGGTAACAACGCCAGCGGTACCCCGGCACTGTTAATGGCCACCGGGGTCGACCCCGTGGTATCCACACTCAGGCCAACCACTTTACTGCTGCTGTCTGCCGGAGCTTGCTGCCATAAGGCCTGCAACACCTGCTCCAGACTATCCAGATAATCCTGCGGATGCTGACGGAACTGGTCGCGGCCCGGCTCACAATACAGGCCCTGACTCCAGCGCGGGTAATGCACCACAGCACTTGCCAATTCGCGGCCGCTGCTGGTATCCACCAGCAAAGCCCGGACCGAGTCCGAGCCATAATCAATCCCAATTACATAAAGCGACATAAGTACCTTTCTTTGCCAGCATCGACATCACACATCATTAATTGTATGATAATATCACCATTTGACGACTGTAAAGATCATATAAAAATATATTTTGATTTTCACTGATGTTTTTTCGTTATGACCTAGCAAATATAAGGCGTGTAGCACCAATAACAGTGTTGTCTCATACAGAAATAGCGCTAAAGCACCGAGTTTTCAGGCCATTTTGTCACAATTAAATATGATAAATGAGGGAGTTATGTCAGACCAATTAAGCCAGTTAAAACAGTTCACCACTGTCGTCGCCGATACCGGTGACTTTGCCGCCATTCAGCTGTATCAGCCACAGGACGCCACAACCAACCCGTCACTGATTTTAAAAACCATCGAACAGGCGCAATACCGCCATCTGGCAGCGGAAGCGTTGCAATGGGCCGCAACAACGACCGACGGCGACGCACGCATCACACTGGCTGCGGACAAACTGGCGGTGCTGATTGGCCAGCAGCTGATGGCACAGGTGCCGGGTTATGTGTCCACTGAAGTCGATGCGCGCCTGTCTTTTGATACGATGGCGACCATTGAAAAAGCGCATCAATTGCTGGACCTTTATCAGGAGCAAGGCTCAGACACCAGCCGGGTGCTGATTAAAATTGCCGCCACCTGGGAGGGGATCCAGGCAGCGCGCGTTTTGGAGCAGCAAGGCGTACGCTGCAACCTGACGCTGATTTTCAGCTTTGCCCAGGCACGCGCCTGCGCCGAAGCCGGCAGTTATCTGATTTCGCCTTTTGTCGGCCGGATCCTCGACTGGTACAAAAAGCAGCAACCTGCGCAAGATTTCAGTGGCGAACAAGACCCCGGTGTGCAGTTTGTCCGCCGCGTTTACCACTATTTTAAAACTCATCGTTACCCCACCATCGTGATGGGCGCGAGTTTTCGTAACAGTGAGGAGATCCGCCAGCTGGCCGGCTGTGATCGGTTGACGATAAGCCCAGCCCTGCTACAGGAACTCGCCGACAGCACAGGCCCAGTGCCGCGCCGGTTACATGCCGATGTCCCGGCGGAAGCGACTCCGGCGACGTTGACTGAAGCACAATTCCGCTGGCAAATGCTGGAAGACCAAATGGCCTGCGACAAATTGCAGGAAGGCATCCGCCAGTTCGCCGCCGACCAGCAGAAACTGGAGGATATTTTACGGGGGTTGTGACGCTACGCTTGGCTTTGTCGCTGCGCAGGCTTTGCCCTGCGGGCGGCTTTTGGCTTATTTTTCATTTTTTCCTGCGCTGAAAGACCGCCTAGCAAAGATTTCACCTGACGGTGAGGTACTTATTGCTGACGCTGATTCTTTACCCTGCGGTCGGCACTTGGTTTATTTTGCGTTTTTACCTTCGCGGTGAGACCGTCTAGCAAAGATGTCACCTGACGGTGAGTTCCTTTCTTTTGTCTTGCCAAAAGAAAGGAACCAAAGAAAAGGCGTTACCCGATTCCGCTCGAAATCCCGTCTGAAAAATCGCTGTCCAAGGCGAAAATGTAACTCGCACGGCGCTAGCGTCGCCGTGCTCAGACACCCATTTTCTTAAAACCTTGGCCAACGATTTTCAGCCGGCTCGCTCCAACGGGGGGAAGGTTTTGTAGATGGTGTCGATGAAACAAACTAAAGCAGAATGCTGCAGTAGTTGGCTTTGCTTTTAATTGTCTTTCGTCCAAAACAAAAACAACTAAGAGAACCAATTCCCCGTTGAAGCGAGCCGATGCAAATCAATGGTTTGAGGTTTTAATCGTGCGACGACCGGCCGGGAGTGTTTGAGCGCGGCGACGGTAGTCGTGTGACGCCCAGCCGCGCGAGTTGTCCCAGCGCCTCAAACTTTTGATTTTCAGCGGGCTTTCGAGCGGAGCCGGGGTCGGTTTTTCTTTGGTTACTTTCTTTTGCTGAAACAAAAGAAAGTGACTCACAGGCAGGTGAAATCTCTGCTAGGCAGAGTAGCGGCAGCAGAGAAAAATGATTCCCAAGCCGCCGCCCGCCAGGGCAAAATGCTAGACCAGCAACTTCTGCGCAGCAGCCACAATATTCTCCACGCTAAAACCAAAATGTTGCATCAGCACTGGGCCTGGAGCTGATTCACCGAAGCTGCGCATGCCGATGATGGCGCCGTCGCGGCCGGTGTATTTGTACCAATAATCCTGATGCGCCGCTTCAATCGCAAGGATTTTGCTGCCTGCCGGCAACACCGTGGCCTGATAAGCAGCATCCTGCGCATCAAACACATCGGTGCTTGGCATCGACACCAGTCTTACCGCCGTTCCCGCTGCAGCCAGTTGCTGATAGGCCTGTAACGCCAGCCCTACTTCGGCGCCGGTCGCCAACAGGATTAATGCAGGAACTGCCGGTTCACCGCTCTGCGCCACCACATAAGCGCCGCGGCGGATCAGTTCGACATCGAGATCTTTTGGCACCACCGCCTCGGTATTTTGCCGGCTGAGCACCAGCGCGGTCGGGCCATGCTTGCGTTCGAGCGCATGTTGCCAGGCCACAGCCGTTTCGGTGGCATCGGCCGGACGCCAGGTCGATAAGTTCGGCGTCAACCTTAAGTTAGGGACTTGCTCGACCGGTTGGTGCGTTGGTCCATCTTCACCCTGCGCAATCGAATCGTGGGTATAAACAAAAATACTCTGGATCCCCATCAACGCCGCCATCCGCACAGCATTGCGGCCATATTCCATAAACATCAGGAAAGTGCCGCCAAAAGGCACAAAACCACCATGCAGTGCCACGCCGTTCATGATGCTATTCATACCGAACTCGCGCACACCGTAATGTAGATAGTTACCATCGGCGTGTTGATGCAGCGCTTTGGCTGTAGGCCATAAAGTGAGGTTGGAACCGGCTAAATCGGCCGAACCGCCGAGAATTTCCGGCATGAGCCCGGCAAATACGCCGATACTATTTTGCGACGCTTTGCGGGTAGCAATGGCCTGCGCCTGTTGCTGACAATCAAGGATATGCCCGCGCGCTACTTCGGCAAACTGCAGTGGTAACTCCCGCTCCAGAACGCGACGGCTGAACTCAGCGGCCAGTGCCGGGAAACGGCTCTGATAGTCCTGCCACAGTTGTTGCCACTCCTGCTGTTTGACGGCGCCTTTGCCGCGCTGATCCCAAGCCGCGGCGATTTCGGCCGGGATCTCAAACGCTGGCCAAGGCCAACCGAGTTGGGCGCGCACTGCAGCCACTTCGGCTTCTCCCAGAGGTGCACCGTGACAATCATGGCTGCCGGCTTTGTTCGGCGAACCAAAGCCAATCACCGTTTTGCAGCAAATCAGTGTCGGTTGATCGGGGTTAGCCTGCGCCTGACGGATCGCTTCCGCAATAGCCGCAGCGTCATGGCCGTCTACAGCGGGGATCACGTGCCAGCCATAGGCCGCAAAGCGCTGCGGCGTGTTGTCGGTAAACCAGCCTTCGACATGCCCGTCAATCGAAATGCCGTTGTCATCCCAAAACGCAATGAGTTTCCCAAGCTTCAGCGTGCCGGCGAGTGAGCAGGCCTCATGCGACACCCCTTCCATCAGGCAACCGTCGCCGAGGAAGCAATATGTAAAGTGGTCAATCAATGCAAAACCAGGCTGGTTAAACTGTGCAGCCAGCGTTTTTTCGGCAACGGCCATGCCAACCGCATTAGCGATCCCGGCGCCCAGCGGGCCTGTGGTCGTTTCAACGCCCGGTGTATAACCATATTCCGGATGGCCCGGCGTTTTCGAATGTAACTGGCGAAACCGTTTCAATTCGCTCATTGGCAGGTCATAGCCGGTCAGATGTAACAGCGCATAAAGCAACATAGAGCCATGGCCATTCGACAGCACAAAACGGTCGCGATCCGGCCATGACGGGTCCTGCGGGTTGTGTTTTAACACGTCACGCCAAAGTACAGTGGCAATATCGGCCATGCCCATCGGTGCGCCGGGGTGGCCTGATTTAGCCTGTTGTACTGCATCCATCGCCAGTACGCGGATTGTGTTCGCCAGCTGCTGTGGCGATGTTGTTGCATGCATGATGTCACCCATTGTTCGCATTTCACATTATTAATATTGTAATACAATATAAGATTATCACGGCAAAAGGAAGCCACCGCTGTCATACCAATCTGCTGTGATGACCAACAACGGGCGCTGATTTCGTTTTGTGGCTCTTTTTGCCAAAAAATCGAAACATCAACACGGTTTTTTCAGCGGTGACGTCACAGCAAATGCTGTTAGGATACGCTGCGAATACCACTGGCACTGCCGGTGGCCACGAGCGGCTACCAGTGCAGCAAGAAAACGGAGTAATAACGATGGATCTGTGGCAATGGCTGACGCTGGCAGGCGCGGTGATGCTGTCCGGCATCTCTAAAACCAGCTTTGCCGGCAGTTTGGGGCTTTTAGCCATGCCTTTGTTATTGCTGGCTTTTCCGGCCGACCGGGCATTGGCACTGCTATTGCCGGTGCTGATCTTATGCGATGCATTTACGCTGCAAAGTAGCTGGAATAAGTGGGATTTGACTGCCCTGCGGTTTTTATTGTTGCCGGCCATTATCGGCATCGTCGCAGCCAGCTTTGTATTGTTGCTGGTGACCATCCAGCAATTGCAGCTATTTATCGGCATTGGAGCCACGCTCTTCGCGCTGCGTTATTTTTATGGCAATGCCGATTTACGCCTGTTTGCCGGCGCCAAAGCCGGTATCAGTCTGGGCTTTATCAGTGGCGTCAGCTCAACGCTGTTACACGCCGGTGGCCCGCCGTTGTCCCTGCATTTATTAGCCCGCCAACTGCCGCCCGTCAGCTATATCGCCACCAGTGCGGTATTTTTTGCCGTGCTGAATCTGCTGAAAGTACCGGCCTACTGGCTGACCGGCCAGTTTGACCCGGCCGATATTCTGCGTGTTCTGTACTGCACACCACTGGCATTTATCGCCGTGCAGGCCGGCGTCTGGGTGCAACGCAATCTGCCGCAACAGTATTTTATCCGCTTGTTATATCTGTTGTTATTACTCAGTGGCCTGGCGATCACCGCCGGGGCATTAAAGTCTTAGGAT
>JAIXSW010000442.1 GCA_027484495.1 Gammaproteobacteria bacterium | reverse complement strand
GTTATGGTCCCCAACTACGCCCCGTCACCGATCATTCCGGTGCGTGGCCTTGGCTCCCGCTTGTGGGATCAGCAGGATCGCGAGTTTATCGATTTTGCCGGCGGCATCGCCGTCAACTGTCTGGGCCACTGCCATCCGGTGCTGGTGAACGCACTGACCGAACAAGCCAATAAGTTATGGCATTTATCCAATACTATGACCAACGAACCGGCCTTAGCGCTGGCACAACGTCTGGTCGACACCACTTTTGCTGAAAAAGTTTATTTCGCCAACTCAGGCGCTGAAGCCAATGAAGCTGCACTGAAGCTGGTCCGCCGCGTCGCACTGAATAAATTCGGTGCAGAAAAATCGCAAATCATCGCATTTAAAATGGGCTTCCACGGCCGGACTTTATTTACTGTGACCGTTGGTGGTCAACCGGCTTATTCTGACGGCTTCGGGCCAAAACCGGCTGATATCGACCACGCCGAATACAACAACCTGGATAGCTTAAAAGCACTGATCTCCGACCGCACCTGCGCCGTGGTGTTAGAACCACTGCAAGGCGAAGGCGGCATCATCAGCCCAAGTAAAGAATTTATTCAGGGTGTACGTGAGCTTTGTGATCAGCACAACGCGCTGCTGGTATTTGATGAAGTGCAAAGCGGTGTCGGTCGGACTGGCGAGCTCTATGCCTATATGGGCCTTGGCGTCACGCCTGACGTATTAACCACGGCCAAAGCACTGGGCGGCGGTTTCCCGATTGGCGCGATGCTGACCACCACTGAACTGGCTAAACATTTAGTCGTCGGTACTCACGGCAGCACATACGGCGGTAACCCGCTGGCCTGTGCGGTCGCGCTGGCGGCCTATGACACAGTGAACACACCTGAAGTGCTGAACGGCGTGAAAGCGCGCGAGAAGCTGTTTAAAGACGCTTTGCATGCCATCAATGCCAAATATCATGTATTCAGTGAAGTGCGCGGTCAGGGTCTGCTGATTGGTGCTGCACTGAATACCGAATGGGCCGGAAAATCACGTGATTTTATGCTGGCTGCCGCTGAACAAGGCTTGCTGGTGCTGATGGCTGGCTACAACGTGGTGCGTTTTGCCCCGTCGCTGGTGATCCCGGAACAGGATATTCTGGACGGCATGGCGCGTTTTGAAGCGGCGATTGCCAAACTGGTCGCGACCCGCGGCTGATCTGTAACAAGAACAAGCCGGCAATGAAGGCCGGCTTTTGCCAGGACTTTTTCATGTTATTGATCCGCCCTATTACCCAAGCCGATTATCCGGCGCTGATGCAAATCGCCATCGAATCCGGTGCCGGTTTTACCTCGCTGCCGGTCAACGAGCAAAAGCTGAAACAAAAAATCGCCCATTCTGAGCACAGCTTTGGTATCGATACCGAGCAGCCCGGCAATCAGGGTTACCTCTTTGTGCTGGAAGATACCGAAACCGGCGAAATTCTGGGCACGTCTGGTATCGAAGCGTCGGTCGGTTTGACCACGCCGTTGTACCACTTTCATAAAAGCACTGTGGTGCATCACAGCAACGAGCTGAACGTGTATAACCCGGTTGAAGTGTTGACAATGTGCAACGACTACACCGGTGTATCAGAAATTTGTACGCTGTTTCTGCGTGAACCTTACCGCAGCGGCATGTATGGTCGTTTCTTATCGAAAGTCCGCTTTATGTTTATGGCGGACCACCCAAAACGCTTCTCTAAAATCGTGATTGCCGAAATGCGCGGCATGGCCGACGAAAACTCACTGCCGCCATTTTGGCAGTGGCTACAATCCTATTTCTTCAGCATCGATTTCCCGACTGCCGACCATATGATTGGCATCGGCAACAAGGGGTTTATTGCCGATCTGATGCCGCGTCACCCGATTTATGTGTCGTTGCTGCCAAAATCGGCGCAGGACGTCATCGGTCAGGTGCATGTCAACACAGCACCGGCACTGAAACTGCTGGAAAATGAAGGCTTTATCCACCGCGGTTATGTCGATTTGTTTGATGCAGGCCCAACGGTTGAAGCGCAGCTTAAGCAGATTAAATCGGTGCGCAGCAGTCACCGGATTAAAGTCGCAATTGGCGCACCGGTGGAAGGCCCGACGCTCGCGATCTCCAATCCGCAGGTTGCCGCGTTTCGTGCCACCATCAGCAATCAGGCACAGCTGGATGGCGATGTGTTGATCATCACTCAGGCGATCGCCGATGCATTAAACATCAATGCCGGCGACGAAGTTCGTTATTTAAATCTGGATCGAGGTGCCAAATGAGTCAGCCGCAGTCAATTATTCAGGGACTTCAACTGATCAACGGTCAGTGGCAACCAGGCGCTGGCGCGCTGTTTCAATCGGTTGATCCGGCAACAAACCAACCGATTTGGCAAGGCCAGGCGGCGGATGAACAGCAAGTGCAGCAGGCCTATCAGGCGGCTCGGAGTGCTTTTTACAGCTGGTCGAGCCGGCCGTTGGCTGAGCGCATCGCGATTGCTGAAGCCTTTGCCGAACAGCTCAAGGCCAACACTGAAGCCTTAGCGCGCACTATTGCGCTGGATACCGGTAAATCATTGTGGGAAAGCCGCACGGAAGTCGCGGCGATGATTGGCAAAATTGCTATTTCAGTCAAAGCCCATCAGGAACGTACCGGCACTGTGGAAAACCCGATGCCGGGCGCGCGCGCTTTTATCCGGCATAAACCGCATGGCGTGGTGGCGGTGTTTGGCCCTTACAACTTCCCGGGTCATTTGCCTAATGGCCACATTGTACCGGCGCTGATTGCCGGTAACACGGTGCTGTTTAAGCCCTCAGAATTAACACCGTTAGTGGCGCAGCATACGTTGGAATTGTGGCAGGCCGCTGGTTTACCGGCCGGTGTACTGAATTTACTGCAAGGCGAAGTCGCTACCGGTAAAGCCATTGCGAACTTACCAGGCATCGATGGTTTGTTCTTCACCGGCAGTTCAAACACCGGGCATTTGCTGCACAAACAATTTGCCGGCCATCCCGGAAAAATTTTGGCGCTGGAAATGGGCGGCAACAATCCGCTGATCGTCAAAGATGTGGCCGACGTGAAAGCCGCAGTCCATGACATTATTCAGTCTGCGTTTATCACCAGCGGCCAGCGCTGTACCTGTGCCCGCCGGCTGTTTATCGAACAATCTGCCAATGGCGATACCATTTTGGCGGCTTTGGTCGCAGCAACAAAACAATTAGCTGTTGGTGCACCTTTTGCCGAACTGCAGCCATTTTATGCCTCGATGATTAGCAGCAAAGCGGCGGCCGGTATGGTCAAAGCGCAGGCGGACATTGAAGCACTCGGTGGCGTATCGTTAGTGCGCTTGACGCAGCTCGACCCGGCGCTGGGTTTTGTTACGCCTGGCATCATCGATGTAACTCACGCAGCAGCATTGCCGGATGAAGAACATTTTGGCCCGCTGTTGAAAGTGTACCGCTACAGCGAGCTGCAAAATGCCATTGATGAAGCCAACAACACCAGTTTTGGTTTATCGGCCGGTTTGCTGGCTGACAATGCCGCCGATTACGAGCTGTTTTTCAGTCGTATTCGGGCCGGCATCGTCAACTGGAACAAGCCGATCACCGGCGCATCCAGCAGCGCGCCGTTTGGCGGTATCGGTGCCAGTGGCAACCATCGCGCCAGCGCTTATTACGCCGCGGATTATTGTGCTTATCCGGTGGCGTCGGTTGAAGCCGACAAAGTCAGCCTGCCGGCGACCTTAAGCCCGGGGCTGAGTCTCTGAGCTGGTTGTACAATCATAAAAGTTCGACGACAAGTTTTATACAGATCAAAGTAGTTCCGGCCACAAGCTTTAAAATCTGTGGCCTTAGCAGTAAATAACAGGCAAACCCATGCATAGCAATTTTAAAGATTTATTCGCCGCTCTGTGGCAAGACTACGTGCAACTGACTCCTTCTGCAGAGCAGATCCATGCCCTGCTTGGTTCAGGTCAACAGGATGATGTGATCAACGACCACATCGCACTGCGCACATTTAATCTGGATAAAGTCGGCCTCGATAAACTGGCCGCACACTTTATTGCTGTGGGCTACAGGGAAGCAGGCGAATACCATTTTGAAGCGAAGAAACTGTACGCTAAGCATTTTGAGCATCCGGATCCAACGGCGCCAAAAGTGTTTATCTCCGAACTACTGGTAGAAAAATGCTCGCCAATGTTGCAGCAAGCGGTGCAAAAGTTAGTCGATCAGATCCCGGCTGATGCCGTGACTGCGACGAATTTTATCTATTCTGGCCGCCATTGGCAGATTGATCAGGCGACCTACCGTCTGCTGCTGGAAGAAAGCGAATATGCCGCCTGGATGGCCGTGTGGGGTTTCCGCGCTAACCATTTCACCGTGTCAGTCAATGCGCTGCAGAATTTTACCACCCTTGAAAGTGTCAACCAGACCTTAAAAGATGCCGGTTTCCCGCTCAATACTTCTGGCGGCGAGATCAAAGGTTCACCGGACGTGTTGCTGGAGCAATCCTCAACGCTCGCCGATGAAGCTGAAGTGGCTTTCACCGATGGCGTGTTGTCGGTACCAAGCTGCTTTTATGAGTTTGCGCTGCGTTACCCAACTGCAGACGGCTCGCTCTACACCGGTTTTGTCGCAGCATCTGCTGACAAGATCTTTGAGAGCACCAACGCTCGCTGAGCCCTGGCTCCGAGTATCAGGACCGCAGGTTTGATTTGCCGGGGGGCAGATCGCCTGTGGATCTAGTACCCCAGAATTCACCTCAAGAGTGTGTCAATTGAAGTGAAGTTGTTGTAGAAAAAGCAAACGGGCCTTCGGGCCCGTTTGTGCTTTTCACAGGTTAATTACCGCCAACATTTCTTCACCAGCCTCGTCCCAGCCGGTTTCGACAAACCCTAAACTGGCGTAAAAATCTTTCGCCACCGGATTAGTCGGCACGTAACAAATCTCAATCTGCTCGACTCCCGCCATCTGGCTGATTTCGTCAATAGCCAACTTTAGCGCCGCACGACCAATACCTTGCTGCTGGAACTGCCGATCAACCATCAGACGCCAGATTGACACCCGCTGCGGCGTTTCCTGCACCCACATGACAAAACCCACCAGTTTTGTCTGCTGGTAGATTGCCCGTGGAAAACAACCCGGCTCATAAGCGGCCTCAACCAGCGACCACAAATTCGATGCCAGGTAGCTTTCCTGTGTTTGGTGCAGCGTTAAATCGCAGACAGCATCGTAGTTATCTTTATCTACCGGCGCCAGATGGACATCGGCGGCTTGAATATTTGCCATGTAATTGAATTGATTTAACTGTGAATGCTAAGTTAATTGGGTTGCTCGTGGCCGATTTCAAGTCAAAAATTCTCAGCCGTTAGCCAGTGCTGACAACGTTGCCAGAATTCAGCAGCCGCATCTGGCTGATAACCCTTCGAATGCGGATTAATAAAACCATGCGGCCACGGCCAGTGTTGCTGTTGTAGCTGTGAATGCTGCTGTAACTTTAATTGCAATGCCCGGACATCAAAATGTTGTTCGTCCGACCACAAACAAGTGACCGGCCATTGAGGTGCCAGCTCAGCATATTGGCGGATTTGACCGCCGTAACATAACAGCGCCTTGCCAGCGCCAGCGGAAGCCGTGTTTAGCCCACACCAGAGTGCTGCTGCACCGGCGCTAAAGCCAAGCAGTAGATCCGCTGGTACTGCCTGTAACCTTTCTTTTACCAGCAACTGATAGCGTTCCAACCCGCCCTGCTGCACAAACGCCTGATAAGCCAGCTGGTCATCGGCAAACACCGGCACGGATTGGCAGCTATCCGGCTGGCAGATCTCTATCTGTAACTGGTGATTGTCCGCCTGCAGCACTGCCAATGCCTGATGCAACGCGGCAGTAGCACCAAAAATGTCCGTTGCAACCAATAAACGGCGTGGCTGGCTCATCCATAGTTCCCTATCAAAATTGATCCAAGGGTAATTTCAGGTAGCGAATGCCGTTGGCTTCTGCGGCGGGCAATTCGCCCGCGTGTATATTGACCTGCACCGAGGGCAACAGCAGCTTAGGCATACTGAGCGTTGCATCACGGGCGGTGCGCAGTGCGACAAAATCGGCTTCAGACCGGCCCTGCCCGACATGGATATTTGCCGCTTTTTGCACGCCAACGCTGGTTTCGTTGGCCACTTCCGGTCGACCCGGAGCCCCGTAGTCATGACACATCAGCATGCGGGTCTGGTCCGGCAACGCAAACAGCTTTTGAATAGAGCGGTACAAAGTGGCGGCATCGCCGCCCGGGAAATCACAGCGCGCGGTGCCGTAATCCGGCATGAATAAGGTATCACCGACGAACAATAAATCTTCGATCAAATAAGACACGCAGGCCGGCGTGTGGCCCGGCGTATGGATAATCTTGATGCTGGCGCGGCCGAGCGGCAATGTGGCGTTATCCGCTAATAACAGGTCAAAAGGCGCGCCGTCAGCTTGTGAAGGCAATGCAAACAATGCGGAAAAGACTTTCTGCACCCGGCAGATCTGATCGCCAATGCCAATCTGCGCCCCGCCGCCGCACAGCGCTTTTAACGCAGCCGCAGCGCTCAGATGATCGGCGTGCACGTGAGTTTCCAGAATATAGAGCAAGTTCAGTTGGCGGCTTTGGATCTCGGCCACCACCTGCTCTACGCCTGTGGTTGCGGTGCGTCCTGAAGCCTGTTCGAAATTCAGTACCGGATCTATCACCACAGCCGCAGCAGTGCTGGGGTCCCACACCAAATAGGTGAAGGTGTTACTGTCTTTATCAAAAAAAACTGAAAATTGCAGCGGGATCATGTCAACGTCCTGGCGCGAAGCAGCGCATTAAACCGGATACTGCCAAACTATACCAAATGTCTTCTATAACTTTAATCACTATGATTATTCTAAAATTGAATATGACAGCGACTTTGCCGGGTAAACAAGCAGTTAACATCATCCAGATGGCTAAATGGCCGCATTGTCACATTTTTGTCATCTAAGCCTCCTAAGCTCTTCGCAGTTTTTGCCGGGACTCCGGCGTAATGGCGGAATACTGACGATGAAAATTGCACAAAGACTTATGTGGGTAATGGGTGGTACCACCATCAGCGCGATGTTGCTGGCAGTCGGGATCAGCAGTTCAATGGCAGGCCGCGCTGCAGAAGCAGCGCTCAGCAGCAGTATCGACCAACGTTTTCTGGCAGTGGCGACCGGCCGGCGCCAGGCATTGGCACAGTATATGGACCAGCAGCGCGATATGCTGCAAAGTCTGGCGCACAACCGGATGACGCAAGAAGCATTACAGGCGCTGCGCAATCCGTACCAATCATACCGGTATGAAGTAGAAAATCCCGGCCTTGACGCCGTGCGGGCAGAAGTGACGCAATGGTATCAGCAACAATATGTGCCGCTCGCAGCTCAGCAGCAGGCAAAGCCTGATGTAACCAGCTGGCTGAATAAAGCATCGCTCGAGACCCTGTTATTACAGCGTTATTATCTGGCTACCAATCCACACGGCGCCGCTGCGCTGGCAAAATTGGTGGACCGGGCCGATGGCTCCGTTTACGGCCAGCAACACAAACGATTCCACCAGAGTTTTCGCGAAATCGTCAGCCGGCTGCACTACGACGAACTGTATCTGGTCGACGCC
The DNA here is from genome assembly GCA_027484495.1 of Gammaproteobacteria bacterium. GTDB lineage: Bacteria > Pseudomonadota > Gammaproteobacteria > Enterobacterales > Alteromonadaceae > Pararheinheimera. Next base: position 7,591 of record JAIXSW010000442.1, on the reverse strand, counting down.
CAATCCAAAGCGGTGTTGTATTCGGTGAATAAAAGCCCGGTGTTTGCCACCTCATTGCAAGATGGCGCCTTTGCCAGTACACAACTGGCGCAATTGGTCCGTCAGGTCATCAAAAACCCGGCCAATGGCTGGCAGGTCTCAGCGGCCGCTCCGTTCAGTGGTCAGTTTAATCAGTTGACGATGTTTATGGCGGCACCGGTTTTCAGCCCGCAAGACCAAAAAATCAGCGGCGTGCTGGTGGCGCAATTACCGCTGTCTACAGTCAGTCAACTGATGTCAAACGGTAAGAACTGGCCGGCGATTGGCCTTGGCGACACCGGTGACAGCTTCCTCCTCGATGCCACCGGACAGCAGCTGACCACCAGCCGCAACTCGGCGCAGCCGATCCCGGACACCGCAGAAGTTGCCACGCTGTTGCAAGGTAAACAACAATCCCGCCAAATTCAGGCGGCAGATGGCGAACACTGGTTGCAGCGCAGCGAAGTGGTTGATCTAGGCGGTCATCCGATGTTGCTGGTCACCCAACAACGCAGCGCGGAGCTTTATCAAGCACTGACGCAACTGAACCAACAGCTGTGGTACAGCAGTGCTTTGACCGCGTTACTGCTCGGCATTGCGGTGTTCTGGCTGACCCGCCGGCTGGGGATTGGCATTGCGCGTCCACTGGAACAATTGTCGGCACAGCTGGCTGATGCAGCCGAACATAAAGATCTGCGTCAACAATTCGTCCCGCAGCGTGACACCGAACTGGATCAGACCACGACCGCGCTGCAGCAGCTGTTCAGCCGGCTATCGACACTGCTGCGTGGCGTGCAGCATGCTGGTCAGCAAAGTCAGGAACTGGCGGCGCAAAACCTGCAAATCAGTATGCGCAGCAAAACTGCGGTGTACCAGCAAAAAGCCGCCTTGACACAGCTGGACGTGGAAGCTGCCGAAGCCGCGACCGCATTGCAACAATTGCAGCTGCAAATCACGCAGGCCAACAACGACGCAGAACTGACTCACCAGCAAGCTTTATCCGGCGAGGACAGTGTCAGCGCATTGAATTCGCAGATCCGCCAACTGGCAGAACAGGTTGGTCATTCGGTCGACAGCATGCTGACGCTTGATCAGGCCGCAACCGATATTATGCAGGTGCTGGAGACCATCCGGGGTGTGGCAGAGCAGACCAACTTGTTGGCGTTAAACGCAGCTATCGAAGCTGCCCGGGCCGGCGAGCATGGCCGTGGTTTCGCGGTCGTTGCCGACGAAGTCCGGCGCTTGTCGGCCAATACCGCTAAAGCCACTGCTGAAATTCAAACCATGCTGAACCGACTGACCGGATCTGTCACACAAACGCGGCAAGGATTAGAACAGGAACAACAAACTGCTGAGCACTGTTTGCAAAGCGCCGGTCATGCCGAACAGGTGTTACTGGAGATCCGCCACGCTGCCGGCCGGATCCGGCAAATCTCGGCTGACATTAATCTGTTAAGCCGTAACGAATGTGCGCGCAGTCAGCAAATCAGCGCAGCACTGGCGCAAATTCACCAGTCTGCGGTCGAAACAGACAGTGCCATGACTGTGCTCGCCGACCAGGCCACACTGCAACAACAAGTCAGCAGCGAATTGTTGGCACAAGCAACTCAGTTGAAGGTATAAAAAACGGGGCCAACTGGCCCCGCGTTCTTGTTACGACCAGATCTCGTTTTGCAAATGACTGATGAGGTCGGTCACCTGCTGGCTGGCCTGCTCCATCTGCAATAAGGCCTGCTGCATACCGGCAAAATCACCACGCTGACCTGCGCTCAAAGCATCACGGCCTGATTGGTGCACAGCTTTGTGCGGTGTATCTAGCTGCTGAAAACTGCGTCTATCGCTGTAACGCTTTTTGCCCTCGCCTTCGAAATACCATTTGCCCAGCCGGCATTCGGTGTGGGCATTCACCACGTCGCCAAAGCGCTGTTCCTGGATCAGTTTGTAGACGTGATGCTTCCATACCGCATGATCGAGCTTGACTGTATTCAGAAAAGCCATGGTTGAACTTTGGCTAATCACTTTCTGCATATGACTGGACGTCGTGATAACTTTAGCCACTACGGCCTCAATCTGACCACTGGATGCAGCGACATCGGACGCACTATGTTGACTTTGGTCAACCATGCCACGGATCTGTCCGGTCTGGTCGATGATTTGCCGCACCAGTTGTTCAATCTGATTGCTGGCCTGATGCGCTTTGCCGGCTAATTGCCGCACTTCGTCGGCGACCACCGCAAAGCCCCGCCCAGCTTCGCCGGCCCTGGCCGCTTCAATCGCAGCGTTTAATGCCAACAAATTGGTTTGGTCGGAAATTTCCTGAATGCTGGAGATCAGCTGATTGATCGCGTTGGCTGTGCCGTCCAATACGGCTGTCACCGAGGCGCTTTGCTGGGCATCTTTACTGATTTGACCGGCCCGATGTTCAAGATTGGCCAATGCCTGATGCGTCTGCCCGAAGATTTCATCCAATGCGCTCAGCGCTTGATGCTCCTGCTCGAGCTGGCCGGCATTTTTCGCCAGTTCCTCGCGAATTTGCCCCAGCATCGCACCACCTAATAACATGGTCGCACAGACTGATTGTTGATGCGCATCCTGACGACGTGCCTCTTCGGCTTGTTCAGTCTGCTGCCGGAACTGCTGCTGCAGCTGCTCGAGTTCGGTTCGATGCAGCTCTTGCTGTCGCTTAAGTTGTTGCTCGAGTTCGGCAATTCGTTGTTTCAGTGCTGAATTAAAAAACATAATTGAAGCTCCGGTGTCGTCAGGGGGGATTCTGAACGCTGGATACCAGGGCATAACACAACTGTCCATGGCGTGTTTGCAGGCGATTAAACATGGTACATCCAAAGGCGCACCACTAAGACTAGCCGGCCGCAGCGCTGACGAACCTTGTCAGCTTCTGCACCCGGAAAAAAGTCTATCCTGACATAACATAAACAAAGACAACAGTTCGACTATTGCCTCAGGTCAAACCTACGTGCAATTTATTGAGCGCGCGCATCCTGTTGCAAGCGTTCCAGGGCTGCGACGACTTGTTGTGCAGCATCTTCCATCTGACCCAAAGCCCGCGCCAGTGCGCTGGTGTCACCGTTACGGCCAGCTTGCACTGCCTCTCTGGCAGCCTGGTGCAACCCACGGTGCGGCGCTTCGATCGCGCGGAAACTACTGAGTTGACCATAATGTTTGGCACCATAACCGCCGGCACCACACCATTGTTGATACTTTTGTTCGGCCAATGACGCTGTTAAATCGCGCTGTTGGGCAATCGCCTGATACACAGTCGCTTTCCAGCTGATGTAATCCATTTTCAACCCATCAAGATAGGTTTGCGTGGTGGTACTGCGGATCAATTTTTTCATCGCTTCAGAGCGGTTAATGACTTCAGTCACGACTGAGTCAATTTGCTTCGACGATTGCGACACATCAGCCGCGCTTTGCTGACTTTGCGACACCATGGTTTTGATGTTGGTCGTTTGTTCAATCACCTTGCGGATTAAACTTTCGATTTGTTTACTGGCCTCGTTGGCTTTGCCAGCCAAAGTGCGCACTTCATCAGCCACTACCGCAAAACCACGCCCGGCTTCACCGGCCCGTGCGGCTTCAATTGCGGCATTTAATGCCAGCAGATTTGTTTGATCGGATATTTCCTGAATACTGGAAATCAACTGATTAATTGAGCTGGCGGTGCCATCTAAAACAGCGGCTGTCGCAGCACTTTGATTGGCATGTTCGGTAATTTGAATTGCCCGATCTTCCAGCGTGCGAATGGCACTTTGGGTTTGACCGAAAATATCTTCGAGCCGCGCCAACGCGGTACGTTCAGCAATTAAATCATCAGCGTGGCGGCTGATACTACCGCGTACTGCATCCAGTACCGGGCCACCCAGCAATTGCTGTTCCTGCCAATGACTCTGATTTTGCAACGCCGCATATTGCTGTACCTGTTGTTCCAGCTGAGCTAATTGTTGCTCTAACTGTTGAGTGCTGTCTCTGGCCTGACGCTGTGCTTCTTTCAGTTGTTCTCTGAGTGTTTGGTTTTCTTCTTTGAGCGCACTATTAAAAAACATGAGGTTCCCCAAATTCTTATTATTGAATTTCCATCCTAAGTCATGGCATTGGCGCTGAAAAGCTTTTTAAAGGTAAAAGGATTAAGAAAACTACAGAAAACTAATAGATAAAAATAAAGCGCCCACAGGCGCTTTATGATTCAACACGAAATGATACTGACTATCAGGCCAGAGCGAGTTGCTGCGCCAGGTAATCGTCGTAGCTACCGACGAAATTACGCACGTCATTCTCAGTGATCTCAATGATGCGTGTGGCCAGCGACGAAACGAATTCGCGGTCATGACTGACAAACAACAAAGTACCTTTATACAGTTCCAGCGCCATGTTCAGCGATTCAATGGATTCCATATCAAGGTGGTTGGTCGGCTCATCCATAATCAGGATATTTGGCCGTTGCAGCATCAGCTTACCGAATAACATCCGGCCTTTTTCACCACCAGACAGCACTTTTACTTTCTTCTTAATGTCATCCTGGCTGAACAGTAACCGGCCCAGAATGCCGCGGATCGCCTGTTCATCGTCCGACGGTTGTTTCCAGTACGACATCCAGTCAAACAGAGTCAGTTCTTTCATGTCACCGGCGAATTCATATTCGTGATCCTGCGCGTAATAGCCGATATTGACGTTTTCTGACCACTTCAGCAGGCCACCGTCGACCGGATATTCGCCAACCAGACATTTTAACAAGGTGGTTTTACCGATACCGTTGGCGCCCAGGATCGCAACCTTTTCGCCGACTTCGATCATCAGATTGACCTTTTTCAGCACAGGAACGCCGTCAAAACCTTTCTTCAAATCATCCACTTCCAGTGCTAAACGGTACAGTTGTTTCTGCTGTTCAAAGCGGATAAATGGATTGACGCGGCTGGACGCTTTCACTTCTTCCAGTTTTATTTTGTCCATTTGTTTAGCGCGTGATGTCGCCTGACGGGCTTTAGACGCATTCGCCGAGAAGCGGGCTACGAAGGCTTTTAAATCATCAATTTGGGCTTTTTTCTTCGCGTTATCTGACATCAGGCGCTCGCGGGCCTGAGTCGCTGCAAACATATATTCGTCATAATTGCCCGGATATAAGCGCAGTTCACCGTAATCGAGGTCCGCCATATGCGTACAGACGCTGTTTAAGAAGTGACGGTCGTGCGAAATGATAATCATGGTGCTGTTGCGTTCTGCCAGCGTGTCTTCTAACCAACGGATGGTATTGATATCCAAGTTGTTGGTTGGTTCGTCCAGTAACATGATTTCTGGATCAGCGAACAGAACTTGTGCCAGTAACACCCGTAACTTCCAGCCCGGTGCTACTGCTGACATCGGGCCATAATGCTGGTCGACCGGAATGCCAACACCTAACAATAATTCGCCGGCGCGAGATTCTGCGGTGTAACCGTCCATCTCGCCAAAAGCCACTTCCAGATCAGCGACTTTCATACCGTCTTCTTCTGACATGTCGGCGATAGCATAAATCCGATCACGTTCGGCCTTGACCTGCCACAATTCGGCGTGGCCCATGATCACAGTGTCAATCACGCTGTATTGTTCAAACGCGAACTGATCCTGATGCAGCTTGGCGACGCGCATATTCGGCTCCACCATCACGATACCGCTGGACGGATCCAATTCTCGACTCAGGATCTTCATAAAAGTGGATTTACCACAGCCGTTGGCGCCGATCAGGCCATAACGGTTACCTTGACCGAATTTGACCGAAATGTTTTCAAACAGCGGCTTGGCACCGAATTGCATCGTAATATTGGCAGTAGAGATCACAGTCAGGGGTTCCTGTTGGCCGATCAGGCACAGTTAACAAGTGGAAGCACAAAAAAGGCCTAGCGGATGGCTAGGCCAAAAAGCGCGCTATTATAGCGACAGCTCCATGTTTTTGCTATGCCGGCGTGCGGCTAAACGCTGTAGTTCATCAAAGATTAACCAAAACGACGACCCAGTACGATACAGAGCATCACCAGTGCAGCGATGCCAAGTTGCATCACACTGATGTGTTCACCGAGGCACAAAGCCGCCCAGCCTAATCCCAGAAATGGACTGAGTTGCTGGAGCTGACTGATTTGTGCCACGCCACCCAATGACAAGCCGCGATACCAGGCAAAAAAGCCGAGAAACATCGAAAAGACCGACAAGTAGGCAAAACCCAGCCAGGCAGATAATGATACTGTGCTGATCTCGATGGCCGGGATTTGCCATAAAGTCCATGGCAGCAGCACCGGCAGCGCCAGCACCAGTGCCCAGCAAATCACCTGCCAGCTACCGAGATCTTTGGCAAGCATAGCGCCTTTGGCATAAGCGAGACCGCAGAACAGGCACGCCAGCAACAGCAGGCCGTCACCGAATGCCAATGCACTGACCTGATGTTGCGTCAGACTGTAACCAAGCACGAGTGCAGCACCACAACAGGCAAATAGCCAAAATCCAATCCGCGGTATTTGCCGGCAAAACCAGGCGCCAAATATCGCGGTAAATAACGGCATCAGCGTCGTGACCAGTGTGGCATGACCGGCATCTGTCCATTGCAGCGCCAGCGCCGTGAATACCGGAAAAGCAAATGCTGCACCAAAAGCGACGATAAAAAGACCAGGCCAAAAACGTCTGGCTGGCACTTTTTGTTGCATAACCCATAACAATAACAGGCTCAACAAACCGGCCACAGCTGCGCGGCCCGCGCCAACAAAGACGGGGGGCAATTCCAGCACGGCCAGTCGGGTTGCAACGATGCCGCCAGAAAACATCAACACACCGGCCAGACCGTAAGCATAGGCCTCTGTCAGTACTGAAGACGGTTTACTGACAACTGTGGTCCTTGGCAAAACCTGCTCCGACATAAAAACTCCTGTGATTAAAAAATGTGTTGCAGTACCTGACAGTAGCGCAAAAACACCTGTACACTCAGGGCAGTTGATATTACTAATTCCATACTGTACAGGTTGTTTGGCCGGTACAGCTGCGCTGTTACCGGGAGAGTTCAATGCAGGTGTCATTAAAAGATTTTCAACTGGATTTAGCGTCGGCAGCAGGCTTGACGACACAACTGCTACAGCAGTCTCGCCAGCAAGTGCTGCACGGTAACTGGCCGGCCGGCGTCCGCCTGCCCTCGGTCCGCGCGCTGGCGGCTCATCTTGGGATCAGTAAATTTACCGTGGCCGATGTTTATGAGCGGCTGAATGCTGAAGGTCTGGTGCTAAGCCGGCCCGGTAGTGGTGTATTTGTTGCACGACGCCATCCGGCGTTGCAGCTTCAGGAGAATAGCGGTCCGAGTGAGCTGGCCGATGAAGTTGCTTTAATGCGCCAGACGCTGCAGCGCGAGGCGCATTGGCTGAAGCCGGCCGCTGGTTGGCTGACCCCGGACTATCTGCCTCAGCAGGAGATCCGCACCGCACTGAAAGAAATCGCGAGGCAGGAACAGGCGTTGACAGACTATGGTCCGGCACAGGGTTATCTGCCGCTGCGTCAATATCTGGTGAACCGGCTGGCAGAATTGCGGATCCCACTGGCGCCG
>JAIXSW010000134.1 GCA_027484495.1 Gammaproteobacteria bacterium | reverse complement strand
GTTTCCGCTGACAAAGCAAAAGCGTCGGCGCTGTCAGGTTCAGGTACTGACTCTGTTTCGGCAGGAACGGCGACTTCAGACGCTGTGATCTGCTCGCTTTGCTGTGGCGCGTCGGCTGGTGGCAGGTCTGGGGTTGGCTGTGCCGGCGATAACGACTCAACTTTGGATTGCGCTGGCACGTCCAGCATGGCAGACGCTGGCGCAGATGATGCAGCCGTTTGCTGTGGTATTGTCGGGGGCACTTCCGGACCTGCCGTTGTGACCACTGCAGCTGCTGGCGTTGTGGGCAGTACAGCGGCCTGTGTTGTAGCGGGTACTGCGGTCTGAGTGACAGATGGCTGCTCTGCCGTCAGTGTCAGATCAGGCTTGCTATTACTAAGCCACTGCGCGCCAATCCACAGCACTGGTAATAACAGCAGCCACCACAACCAGCGTCGGCTTGAGCTGGTATGTTGCAGCGCAGGCCCTGCTAACGTCGCAGGGCGGGCCTGCCGTTTGTCCAAATCCCGCAGCATCTGGTTGATCACACTCATGGCAGACTCCAGAGTGCAAGCATGCCCGAAGGTTGTAACCACAGCGATAACAGCAGTGACAGCACCGCGACTATCGCGGCGGTGGTCAGCCAGCCACGGGAAGGCTGTTGCACATCTTCGGTATCCACGGCAGCCTGATAGATTTGCCACCAGCCGGCGCGGCTCAGACCGGCACCATAGCTTAACAACAGTGCTTTATGTGCCAGTACATTAATCAGCCGCGGAATGCCCCGGCTGTAATGACTGAGTAACCACAAGGCCAGCTTACTGAATAACATCTGCTGGCTGCCGGCAAACAGCAGCCGTTGCTGCAGATAAGCCTCGACTTCGCCTCGCTGTAATTGTGGTAACTGGTAAGAAAAACTGATGCGCTGGCGCAGCTGACGAAATTTGGGCTGCGCCAGCCGTTTATCGAGTTCAGGCTGGCCAAACAACACCACCTGCACCAGTTTGTGTTGTTCAGTTTCCAGATTGGTAATCAATCGCAGCGCTTCCAGCGTCTCATCCGGCAATGCCTGCGCCTCATCGACTAACAACACCACCTGCCGCCCAGCGCCGGCCAGCAATAACAGCTGGCGCTGCAGCAAATGCGCTAATTGCTGCTGATCGATATTGTCAGATTGCTTCAGGCCGAGTTCCAGTGCTAAGGCCCAGCGTAACTGCTGCGGGTCCAGATTTGGGTCGGGAATATAGGCCAGACTCCAGTGCGCCGGCGCTTCGTTCAGCAGTTTGCGGCATAATAAGGTTTTGCCAGTCCCCACTTCGCCCGTCACTTTGATAAAACCTTCACCATGACCCAATGCCGTCTGCAGCACTTCCATCGCCTGTTGATGGCCGTTCAGACCAACGTAAAAGCCGGTATTCGGCGTCAGGCCAAACGGTAACTGCTGCAAAGCAAAATGGGCCAGATACATCGTCAGCGCCGTTGTTGCCAGTCCTGCATTTGCAGGCTGGACTGCTGAATTTGTTGTTGCCACACCTCAGCACCGGTGACGGTAGGCTTGAGCAGGATCACCAGCTCTTTTTTCTTTTCCGACTTACTGGTCGATTTAAACAAGTTCCCCAGCAGCGGCAATGAGCGCAGGCCCGGCACGCCGCTTTCCTGATCGCTGATCACGGTCTGCATCAGGCCGCCAATCACGACAATTTCGCCGTTGCTGGCTTTGATAATGGTGTCGGATTCACGAATGTTACTTTGCGCCAGCGGCAAAATAACGTCTTCGTTGGACAGCCGGATGGTTTTGACCTGCTCGGCGGTTTCAGTGACCGACGGATGTACATGCAAAATCACCTGACCATTGGCATCAATTTGTGGCGTTACATCGAGCGCAATACCGGAAAAAAACGGCTGTAACGTGATACTCGGTGTAGTGTTCTGCACACCGTTGTTGGCCGTTGTGGTGTTGCTCGACACGTCGGTGACAAAATATTCGTCCTGACCGACTTTAATCACCGCTTTTTGATTATTCACCGCCGTCACCCGTGGGCTCGACAGCACCTGGGCATCACCTTGCGTCGACAGCAGACTGATCACGCCTTCAAAATCAGCATTTTCAAACGCAATCGACGTTAAGCCACCGATGCCGCTACTGATTTTATTGCCAAAACTGCCGGCGGTATTGCGCAGTGTCAGGTTGGTAGAATCAATGTTTGCCAAGGCGTTTTGCCAATTAATACCTTGCTGATAGTCGTCGTTCAGCGTCACTTCGATGATTTTGGCTTCAAGAATGACCTGACGCTGCAGATGTTGTTCAGTTTGTTGCAAAAAGGCCCGGACTGCCGCGATTTCGTCCGGCATGCCGCGGACTGTGACCAAACCGGCTTGCGGCGATACCACGACGGTACGCTGCGGGGCGTTACCCAAAATCCCCTGCACCGCTTCCTGCAAATCTTTCCAGAAATCTGTTTTGCTGGTGCTCTGGATCATGCTGCCATTAAATTGTTGCTGCTGGTTGCCGTTTCCGAGGCCGTTTTGGCCGTCACCATTTTGATTTTGTTGATTATTCTGATTGTTTTGATTGTTGCCGTTTTGACCGTTATTTTGCTGGTCCTGCGACACGCCGCCGGAATTTACCGCGATCGACGACAAGCCATGGCGTTGCATCAGCAGATAATTCACCGCCATAGTTTCAGTGCGTAAACCGGCCGGGTAAACCTGATAAATCAAGCCCTGCTGGCGTACATCAAAGCCGTAGATCTGCTGGACCACCGCCATCACTTCCGGCAATGTCACCTGCTTCAGTTGCAGACTGACGGTACCGCGGACGTCGGGATGCACCACGATACTAAAATCAGAATCACTGACCAATGACGCAAAAAACTCTGCTGCCGGCACCGCGGATGCTGCCAGATTAAAACGCGGCAGTAGCGGTGTATTCTGCATTGGCATCGCACTGGCGCTTAACACATCGGCACTGACGGCGGCTGGAACCTGCAGCGGTTTAGGCTTGGCCGGCGTTTGTTGATTTTTATTCAGTTCAGCCTGCGAACGTGTCAGCACGTCAGGGCCGGACGTCAGACTGCAGCCCTGCAGCAAGACAAGCGCTGCGATCAGTGGAAAAGGTTTCGCCATAACATCTGCTACTTTTTCATTGGAGGAAATAACTGCAACGTCAGCTGACGTTGCCCCTGCGCTAAGATTACGGTACCCGCTCCGATCGACAGCACTTTGTACTGACCATGCATAGATCCAACCCGGCGCTGCTGACCGTCAAGCACCGCCAGCCGCTCTTTCCCTTCCTGCCGGATCAGGCTCAATTTGGGCACAGCCTGCACACTGGTGGTGACCGATGGATCCGCAGCCAGCACGACGTCCGGCGCTGTCGGATCGCTGAAGGCCGCTGCCAGATTGGCAACGCTGGCCAGCAGCAGACTAAATCCGCAGATAATCGGCTTGTTCACTGATAGTCTCCAGTTCCAGCCGCAGTTCGGCCTGAGGGTGTTCTGATACTTTGTACTCTAACTGATGCCAGTGCAGCTGCCACGGCAGCTGTTCCAGCTGCTGCAATAGCCGCTGCAGCTGCGCATATTGGCCACTAAAACTGATTTCGGTTTTATGCAGATACAACAGCGGTGCCGCGGGCACGCTTTGGCCTGGCGTTGCAGCCGCTTGCGCCTGGGCTGGTGCGCCAGCCTGTGGCGCGGCTGCCAGACTGACCGGCTCCGCCTGCAGACTGCGCATCCGCAATAATTTCACGCCAGGACTGCTTTTCAGCACATCCTGCAATAACGGCAACATCTGCTCCGGGCTGACATAGCGACCGGTCAGCTGCTTAATTTGCTCGCTGAGCTCATCCCGTCGTTGCTGGCTCTGACTGATCTGTGTGCGGATCTGCGCATTCGGGTCGGTATTCAGCACCTGCAGCACAGTGTCCACCTGTTGCTGTAGTTGCGACATCTGTTGCAACACCATTTTCTGCTGCTGCTTACCGGCCTGCAGTGATTGCCATAATGGCTCAACCGCATATAAAGCACCCAGCCACAATAACAGCGCCAGACTAGCCAGATAAATCAGGCGTCGCTCGCGCAGTTGCAGCTGCAAATACTGTTCACTGAGTTGTTGCCAGCGGCTCATTTCGGCAGCTCCGCACTTTGTGATGACGCCACACTACTGACATGGAATTGCAGGTAGTCTTGTTGCAGTGGTTGTAAGCCGACGCTGGAAAAATGCTGACCACTGAAATACGCGCTTTGACCTAATTGCTGCAGCCAGCGTGGGACCAACGCGGCATCCCGAGTCACACCATCAAACTCAATACCCTGCTTGCCAAGCCGAAAACTGCGCAGCCAAAACTGGGGCAAATCCTGCTGACTCAGCTGCTGCATCACCGCGGCAAATGCCGGGCGGCTGGCTTGTTGGTCAGCCGTCAAATACTGCAACAGCTGCTGTTTCTGACCAATTTCGGTATTCAGCTGCTCCACCTGCAGCACCAAGGATGGTTCCGGCTGCCGGTTTTCCAGTGCTTGTTGCAGGTTAGTCAGTTCTTCTGTCTTCTGCTGTACTGCCTGGTTCATGCTGGCGAGTTGTCGCTGCTGCTGTTGCAACTGATACTGCAGGCCGCCAATGCCAAGCGCAAACAGCGCAACAATGATCACACAGGTGCGCACTAACCCGGCCAGCGCAAAACGATGCTGCACCGGTTGCAACGACGGTTGATACAAATTAATGCGTTGTTTCAAGGGAATTCTCCGCACTCAGCAACAATTCCAGCGCCCCAGCCAGTGGTAACCAGTACTCACCTTGTTCAGCAAGGCTGACACCTGGCATGCGTGCTGATACATCCATCGCCCGTACCTGGGTGAAACCATTCTGCACAAAATATTGCACAATGGCGGACAGCTCCGGCGTCGCCAGCAAAAACAATATTTCTTTCACCGGCGGCTGACGCATTTGACCTTCAAAGAAGTCCAGCGAACGCTGCACTTCTAATAACAGGTTATCGAGCAAACCGCGGCTGAGATCGGCAAACGACATCTGATCAATCCGCTGAAAGCCACGCAACTTACGGCTGACATACAGCATGCCGTCGCGCACAATCTGTATATTGACGTCCTGACCCGGCTGATGGCTGAGCATCAATACGGCCTGTGGTTGCACCGGGAGCAGGTTGCGCGCCAGCCACTCATCAGGCTGAATGTTTTGCAGTGACACCTGCTGTTGCTGTAACGCTTTGCAGATCGGTGCCAGGAAGCTGCGCTGACTGGCAACTACCTGAATACGGGGTTGATTTTGATTGGTTTGCTCTGCGACATCACAATAGTCGAGTACCAGATCATCGGGGGCATAACTGACCAGATCACGAATTTGCCATGGCAGGGCCTGTAACATCTCTGCATCGGCCACCGCGGGTTTGTCCAACTGCAATAATTGGTAGCGATCCGGGCTCAACACCAGACACAATGGCGTGTGTTTTGGCAATTCGGCAGCGAGCTGCAGACAAGCTGAGATCAGTTTGCCATCGTCAACCAGCCGGACGGTTTCCATTTTGACCATTGTGCGATCAGTACTTTGCAGTAACACCAGTTTCAGTTGCTCAGGCTGCAAATAAATCGCGGCAACATGCGTGGGCATCTGAAGACGGCCAGCCTGGCTGCGGAATATCCGGGCAAATTTCTGTATCATGCAAACACTCTGACACCTTGTTGGTCTGGTTATGCCGGGTCTGGCTGCATCTGTGAACACACCGTTTTATCAACAACACTGGCAACAAATCCATTTGCCGTTATTGAAGCAACGCCAGACAGAGCTATGGGTCTGTCACCTGCAGTGCCGTGTCCCTGCGATTGCAGGCAATAAATGGTTAAAACTAAAGTACCATATTCAGCATATACAACAATATGAAAAAACGGGAATTCTGACCTTTGGCGGCGCCTTTTCCAATCATCTGGCTGCTGTCGCTGCTGCAGGAAAAGCCTTTGGCTTTCAAACGCATGCAATTGTGCGTCACGATGGTGCTGTGCTGAATCCAACCTTGGCAGCGTGTCAGGAACAAGATATGCAGCTGAGTTTTGTCAGCCCGCAGCAATACCGTCAGCGCCAGCAATCCGGTTATCTGGCGACACTGCAGCAACAATTTCCGGATTGGCTGTTAGTGCCGGAAGGTGGCACCAGCCCCTTAGGCGTAAAAGGGGTCGCAGAATTGCAGCTGAACAACACTCCGGCCGGCGCCGCCGACCTCATCTGCTGCGCCACAGGCAGCGGTGGCACTGTTGCCGGGCTGGCGCTGGGCCATCCGCAGACCGCGGTGTTAGGCATCAATGTGGTGAAAGATCCAAGTCTGCCGGAGCAAATTACGGCTTTGGCGCCACATCAGCACAATTGGCAACTGGCCGCGGATTGTAGCGGTCTGCGCTATGGTCAGTTTGACGCCGCGACTTTACAGCTCTGTTTGCAACTTAGTCAGCAAGACCTGCCACTGGAGCCGGTGTATACCGGCAAGGCGCTGCAAACTCTGCTGGCAGCGTTAAGGGAGGGCCATATCAAAACTGGCCAGCGGCTGGTATTTTTCCATACCGGCGGCTTGCAGGGCCTCGATGGTATGCTGCAGCGGCAGCGGATCACGCAAGAACAATATCAGCAAATTAAATCAGCTGAGCTGCGCCTGTGGCATCAGTTCGGCTAACGGCTGACTGAAATAGAATCCCTGCGCGCCACTGACACCTAGTTTCTGTAGCGTCTGCCACTCCGCCTGTGATTCAACGCCCGTCGCTATCACTTTGACGCCACGAGCCTGATGGCTGGCCACCAGGCCACGAATAAATAGCTGTTGCTCCAGCTGAGTGTCGATATGCCGGACTACCGAAGCATGCAGCTTCACGGCTTCAACAGGCAATTCGGTCAAATACTGACATGGACTGATATTTAAGCCGACATGATCAATGATCAGACTAAATCCCTGCTGTTGCAGCCGGACCAATTTCGGTTTCAACTTTTTATACTGCTTAATCAGATGGTACTCGTCGATTTCAAGCGCCAGTTGTGCGGCTACCAGTTGGCCGGTCTGCAGGCTTTGCTGTAACCATTGCATGAAATCGTTATTGAGTAAGGATTCCACCGTCATATTTACGCTACAACGCACACCGATTTTTTGTTCCAGCTGACAAAGCTTTGCCGCTTTACTCAATACATACTGGTCTAGTGCTGCCGTTAGCCCACAGTTCACCGCCATCGGCAGAAACACAGCCGCCGCCAGTTTATCGCCATCACTGCTTTGTAACCGGACCAACACCTCATGCTGAATAATGTCATGCTGCTGCCAAGAGAATACCGGTTGGAAACTTAGCAAAAAACGGTTTTCTCGCAGTGCATTCCCCAGTTCAGTCCGCCACCAGACCGACCCCTTAATTTTGGGTTTATGTTCCGGATAAAACCCGAAAGCGGCATTTGGCCCCTGCAATTGCGCAGTTTTTAACGCCATATCCGCTTCAGACATCACTTGATAACTGGTTTGTCCCTGCTGATAAATCACATAGCCCAAATGGACGAGGTCAAAGTCTTCATAACCGGCAAAAAAACTAGCCCGACTTAATACCATCGCCAACCGGTCGCCAAGCTGCTCGGCATCTTTTTGTTCCATTCCGGGGATTAGCAATGCCAGATCTGCATCGGCTACACGTGCCAGCACAGAGATGGCAAGATGATTGACTAGTTGCTGGATCAAATCAGCGCTGCCGGCCAACCGTTGAATCGCATCATTGGGCCCGACACTCAGCTCTGGATGACTGAGCTGGATTAAAAATAGTGTACCGGTCTGAGGTTCAGCCGGATCGAGCAGGTAATGCTGTAGCTTGCTTTCAAAGTAAATCCGGTTACCGATGGCCAGTTCGTGATCAACCAAACCTTGCACTCGCACCAGTTGTCGGATCTCCTGTTCTCGCCGCAGCTGATGCTGCAGTGTCTGACGCAGCAACACCAGGCGGTCGGGCAAACTGCTGCCCCGGATGAGCGGTAAGTAGGCGTCCTGTAGTAATTCATCCACCCGGCTGGTCAGTTCCTGGTCTGACTGCTGCTGCGTCTTGATCTGCACATTGAGTTCAAACAGCCAGCGATGTAAGGACAACAGCACCGCACTTAGCAACAGATGGACAACGCTGATAACAGGCAGCGACCACAGCATCGCCGGCAGTAATAGCCACCAGACAAGCTGACTGACAAGCAAAAAAACGCCATTACCCAGCGCAAGCAGCAGTGCGGCACTGTGAAAAAAGGGTTTCTGTAATATCCAGTTTTTTAGCAGTTTCATCACGCATACACCAAGCCAGCTGAGCTTTTCAGTGTTGGTGGCGAACTGCGCTTTGTCGAGCAAATGTCGACAATTTTAACCGGGGCTTTTTAAAACGGGAGTATTCATCTTCGGCCGGACAGCTTTGGCGTCAGTACTGATTTAAAACGGCATTAAAACTGAGTTAGAACTGCATTGGAACTGTTGCCGGATAGGCTATCGAACTGATCGACTCACTAGATGAACATCTACGCAAAAAAAAAGCCGGCGTTAGCCGGCTTTTCTATTGTCGAGTTGATTACTCAGCAGCAGTTTCTTCAACTGGCAGAGCGCCCACTTCTGGACGGTCAACTAACTCGATGTATGCCATTGGTGCATTGTCACCAGTACGGAAGCCACACTTCAGAATACGAGTGTAACCACCTGGACGCGCGTTGTAACGCGGGCCTAAAACATTGAACAGTAAACCAACAACTTCTTTATCACGTGTACGGGCAAAAGCTAAACGGCGGTTTGCAACGCTATCATTTTTAGCCAGTGTGATCAGAGGTTCGATTACACGGCGTAACTCTTTTGCTTTTGGCAGAGTCGTTTTGATGATTTCGTGCTTCACCAGCGAGCTTGCCATATTGCGGAACATAGCCTGACGATGGCTGCTGTTCCGGTTTAACTGACGACCACTCTTGCGATGGCGCATGATCTATTCCTTCTCACTAAACCAGGAACTGGTATCTGGTTAGTCTTTATTTACCAAACTTGCTGGCGGCCAGTTTTCCAGGCGCATGCCCAGAGATAACCCACGTGACGCCAACACGTCTTTGATTTCGGTAAGTGACTTTTTACCCAGGTTAGGCGTCTTCAGAAGCTCAACCTCGGTACGTTGCACCAGATCACCAATGTACTGAATCTGCTCTGCCTTCAGACAGTTGGCAGAACGAACTGTTAATTCCAGATCATCGACAGGACGTAACAGAATCGGATCGAATTCCGGTTTCTCTTCACGTTTTTCTGGCTCGCTCTTGTCGCGCAGTTCTACGAAGAACTCCAGCTGTTCAGCCAGAATAGTCGCAGCACGACGAATTGCTTCCTCCGGCTCAACAGTGCCGTTGGTTTCCATGTCGATTACCAGTTTGTCCAGGTCAGTACGCTGTTCAACCCGCGCCGCTTCAACCGAATAAGCAATACGCTCAACCGGGCTGAAAGAAGCATCGAGCAACAAACGACCGATTGGACGTTCGTCATCTTCAGAGGACACTCGGGCTGATGCAGGCACGTAACCACGACCACGTTGTACTTTCAGGCGCATACTGAACTCAGTTTCGCCAGTCAGGTTACAGATCACGTGTTCCGGATTTACGATAACCACACCGTCGCCACGCTGGATGTCTCCAGCAGTTACAGGGCCAGCACCTTTTTTGGTTAAAGTCAGAGTGACTTCGTCTTTGTCTTCCAAACGAACGGCTAAGCCTTTCAGGTTCAAAAGGATATCGATGATATCTTCTTGCACGCCCTCTTTGGCGCTGTACTCATGAAGCACGCCGTCGATTTCCACTTCCGTCACTGCGCAACCTGGCATAGACGATAAAAGGATCCGACGTAACGCGTTGCCCAAGGTATGCCCGAAACCGCGCTCAAGTGGTTCCAAAGTAACTTTGGCACGAGTTGGGTTGATTTTTTCGATACCAACTAATCTCGGCTTAAGGAATTCGGTGACAGAACCCTGCATTGTATCCTCTCTTAAGAAAATGCCTTACTACTTAGAGTAAAGCTCGACGATTAACTGTTCGTTGATGTCAGCAGACAAATCTGAACGCTCTGGACGACGCTTGTAAGTGCCTTCCATCTTTTTCGTGTCAACTTCAACCCAAGTTGGTTTTTCACGTTGTTCAGCAACTTCTAAAGCAGCAACGATACGTGCTTGCTTCTTGGCTTTTTCGCGAACAGCGATCACTTGTTCTGGTGACACAGCGTAAGATGGGATATTCACAACGCGGCCATCAAGCATGATAGCTTTGTGGCTGACTAACTGACGTGCTTCTGCACGTGTGCTGGCCAGACCCATGCGATACACTACGTTGTCCAGACGTGATTCCAACAACTGGAGCAGGTTTTCGCCGGTGTTACCCTTCAAACGAGCAGCTTCTTTGTAATAGTTACGGAACTGCTTCTCTAATACGCCATAAATGCGACGTACTTTTTGTTTTTCGCGTAATTGTAAACCGTAGTCCGATAAGCGACCGCGACGAGCGCCGTGCTGACCTGGAGCAGTTGTTAAATTACACTTTGAATCGATTGCTCTGACGCCGCTTTTCAGGAACAGGTCTGTTCCTTCGCGACGACTCAGTTTGAGCTTAGGACCCAAATATCTTGCCATCTTCTTTCTCCAATAATCTTAGAAGCGCTTGTTACACGCGACGTTTTTTCGGTGGACGGCAACCATTGTGTGGAATTGGCGTCACGTCGGTGATATTCGTAATGCGGTAGCCAGCGGCGTTCAGCGCACGAATGGCTGATTCGCGACCTGGACCAGGACCGTTAACGAACACTTCAAGATTCTTCAGACCATATTCTAACGCGGCAGTACCAGCACGCTCAGCAGCAACCTGTGCAGCAAACGGCGTAGACTTACGCGAACCACGGTAACCTGAACCACCGGCAGTTGCCCAGCACAGAGCATTGCCTTGACGGTCGGTAATCGTGACGATGGTATTGTTGAAAGACGCATGGATATGAGCCATACCGTCAGAAACTTGCTTTTTTACCCGTTTACGAGTACGAACTGGTGCTTTAGCCATGTTTTACCCCGTTTTATTTCTTGATTGCTTTGCGTGGGCCCTTGCGGGTACGCGCGTTAGTTTTAGTGCGCTGACCACGAACCGGCAGACTACGACGATGACGCAGGCCACGGTAGCAACCAAGGTCCATCAAACGTTTGATGTTTAACGTGATTTCACGGCGTAAGTCACCTTCAACGGTGTACTTCGCAACTTCGTCACGAAGAGTATCGAGCTCTGCGTCAGATAACGTAGAGATTTTACGATTTTCTTCGATGCCCACTGCTGCCAGAATGGCTTTTGAGCGGGTCTTACCGATACCAAAAACATAGGTCAAAGAAATGACCGCATGTTTATTATCGGGGATGTTAATGCCAGCGATACGGGCCACTAACGTTCTCCTATAAATGAGTTTAAGGGTGCCGATTTGAAAAGCCCGTAAGGATACTCAAACGGCGGCCATATTGCAACAATAAGTCCGGGCCAAACCAAATAGTTCAGCCCTGACCTAATGTTTCTGCTGTTAGCCTTGACGTTGTTTGTGCTTAGGCTCTACACAAATTACCCGCACAACGTTGTTGCGCTTGATAACTTTGCAGTTACGGCAGATCTTCTTAACGGAAGCTCGTACTTTCATAACTTAACTCCGCAATATTACCTTAACGACCGAAGCCCT
The DNA here is from genome assembly GCA_027484495.1 of Gammaproteobacteria bacterium. Classification (GTDB taxonomy): domain Bacteria; phylum Pseudomonadota; class Gammaproteobacteria; order Enterobacterales; family Alteromonadaceae; genus Pararheinheimera. Next base: position 12,434 of record JAIXSW010000134.1, on the reverse strand, counting down.
TAAGGTTTGCTTTTTTAAGCACAGACTCGTATTGATGCGACATCAAGTGGGTCTGTACCTGTGCCATAAAGTCCATAATCACGACGACAATAATCAGTAAAGATGTACCGCCGAAATAGAATTGCACATCAAGTGCAACCATCATGAACTCAGGAACCAAACAGATAAAGGTAATGTATGCCGCGCCGGCTAAGGTCAGGCGTGTCATCACTTTATCAATGTATTTAGACGTCTGCTCACCAGGACGAATACCCGGAATAAAGGCGCCAGATTTTTTCAGGTTGTCTGCTGTTTCACGTGGGTTAAAAACCAACGCTGTATAAAAGAAACAGAAGAACACAATAGCCGCAGCATACAAAATTATGTAGAGCGGTTGTCCCTGAGACAGCATCAAAGCTAGCTCTTGGAAAAAGTTAGCTATCATACCATCACCTGTACCAAACCAGGTAGCGATTGTTCCTGGGAACAAAATGATGCTCGATGCGAAGATCGGTGGAATAACGCCAGCCATATTGACTTTGAGCGGCAAATGGCTGCTTTGGGCAGCATAAACCTGACGGCCTTGCTGACGTTTGGCATAATTCACCACAATGCGTCGCTGTCCGCGTTCGAAGAAAACTACGAACCAGGTTACAACCACTACGATAACCGCAATAAACAACAGTAACAAAAAGTGCATATCGCCTTGACGTGCCATCTCAATCGTCTGGCCTACGGCAGACGGGAAGCCAGCAACAATACCAGTGAAAATCAACAGCGAAATACCATTACCAATACCACGCTCAGTAACTTGCTCACCCAACCACATCAAGAACATGGTACCAGTGACAAGACTAATCACAGCAATTAGATAGAAACCGAAGCCCGGGTTAATAACCAGGCCAGGCATCATATTTGGTAAACCTGTTGCAATACTGGCCGCCTGAACAGTGGCCAGTCCCAAGGTACCGTAACGTGTATACTGATTAATTTTGCGGCGGCCAGCCTCACCCTCTTTCTTCAGTTCAGCCATCTTCGGGTGCATGACCGTCAGCAACTGAACAATAATTGAAGCAGAAATGTAAGGCATGATACCGAGCGCAAATACAGACGCACGCTCAAGGGCACCACCGCTGAACATGTTAAACATCTCAACGATGGTACCTTTTTGTTGCTCGAATAATTGAGCTAGCACGGTGGCGTCAATTCCAGGAATTGGCACAAATGAGCCCAGTCGGAAAATGACTACGGCAAAAAGCACCACCAACAGACGAGCCTTCAGTTCACTGAGGCCGCCTTTGGCACTTTTTAAGTCCTGACCTGGTTTAGCCATCGCGTACTATCCTTATTATTCTTCGACTTTACCGCCAGCGGCTTCGATCGCAGCACGAGCACCTTTCGTTACACGCAGGCCTTTCACAGTGATTGGACGAGCCAGCTCACCAGACAGAACTACTTTTGCGAATTTGATGTTACGTGCAATTACGTTCGCTTCAGTCAGCGTGCTCAGATCAGCAACATCACCAGCAACCAGAGCCAGCTCGTGCAGACGCACTTCAGCAGACACCAGGCCTTTCAATGATGTGAAACCGAACTTAGGCAGACGCTGTTTCAGAGGCATTTGACCGCCTTCGAAACCAGGACGTACTTTACCGCCTGAACGAGACTTCAGACCTTTGTGACCACGACCAGCGGTTTTACCCAAGCCAGAACCGATACCACGACCTAAACGGCGCTTCTCTTTTTTCGAACCTGGAGCCGGAGAAAGTGTATTTAATAACATCGCTTACTCCTCAACCTTAACCATGTAATACACTGCGTTGATCATACCGCGCACTGAAGGAGTATCTTCCAGTGTTACAGTGTGGCCAATGCGGCGTAAGCCTAAACCAACCAGAGTCGCTCTGTGCTTCGGCAGACGGCCGATGCCTGACTTGATTTGGGTTACTTTAATAGTCTTTTGAGCCATGGCAAATTACCCCAGAATGTCGTCAACGCGCAGGCCACGTTTCGCAGCAACCTGAGCTGGCGATTTGATCGCAGACAGGGCGTTGACAGTAGCACGAACTACGTTGATTGGGTTGGTTGAGCCGTAGCATTTCGACAGTACGTTTTGTACGCCAGCTACTTCTAACACAGCGCGCATTGCACCACCGGCGATGATACCGGTACCTTCAGATGCCGGTTGCATGTACACGTTGGAACCAGCGTGTACACCCTTAACCGGGTGATGAAGAGTGTTACCATTTAACTCAACTTGAGTCATGTTACGACGAGCTTTTTCCATTGCTTTTTGAATAGCAGCTGGTACTTCGCGCGCTTTACCGTAACCGAAGCCTACACGGCCGTTACCGTCGCCCACAACAGTCAGAGCAGTGAAGGAAAAAATCCGGCCACCCTTAACTACTTTAGACACACGGTTCACAGCAACCAGCTTCTCTTGTAAATCAGATTGTTGTTTAGCTTCTACGTTAGCCATGATCTACTCCTAGAATTGAAGACCGGCTTCACGCGCCGCGTCCGCTAAAGCTTGAACGCGACCATGATACTGGAAACCGCTACGGTCAAAGGCAACCGCAGTCACGCCTTTAGCCAGTGCACGTTCAGCGATTGCTTTACCTACAGCTTTAGCAGCATCTACGTTACCGGTGTACTTCAGTGCTTCGCGGATTGAAACTTCAACAGTAGAAGCTGCAGCGATCACTTCAGCATTTGGTGCGATAAGCTGAGCGTAAATGTGGCGTGGTGTACGATGTACAACCAAGCGGTTCGCACCTTGTTCGATAATGTTTCTGCGAACGCGTTTCGCGCGACGCAGACGAGCAAGTTTCTTATCCATCGCTCTACCTTACTTTTTCTTGGCTTCTTTACGACGCACGTTTTCGTTCGCGTAACGGACACCTTTGCCTTTGTAAGGCTCTGGTTTACGGTACGCCCGGATGTTCGCAGCGACTTGGCCAACCAGTTGTTTGTCAGCACCTTTCACCAGAACTTCAGTCTGAGAAGGGGTTTCAATCGTGATACCAGCCGGTACTTCAAAAGCAACCGGATGTGAGAAACCCAGAGACAGGTTCAGAACCTTGCCTTCGGCTTTCGCACGATAACCAACACCAACTAATTCCAGTTTGCGGGTGTAACCTTCAGAAACACCAACAACCAGGTTGTTTATTAACGCACGAGCGGTACCCGCTTGAGCGTTAGCGCCTTCGAAACCGTCGCGAGGATTGGTACGAACAACGTTACCATCAACAACGATTTCAACTGCTGCGTTAACGTTTAACGTCAACTCGCCGTTTTTGCCTTTAATCACCACGTTCTGACCGTTCAGTGCGATTGACACACCTGCTGGCAGTGCGATGGGGGCTTTAGCAACACGAGACATAGATTACTACCTCCGTTACGCTACGTAGCCGATGATTTCGCCACCGATACCAACCTTGCGCGCAGCACGGTCAGTCATTAGCCCTTTAGATGTAGACACGATAGCTACACCTAAACCACCCATTACTTTTGGTAACTCGCCGCGTTTCTTATAGATACGCAGACCTGGACGGCTAACACGATCGATAGTTTCAATAACTGATTTGCCTTGGAAATACTTTAATGTAACTTCCAGCTCTGCTTTTACATCAGCAGAAACAGCGAAATCTTCGATGTAACCTTCGTCTTTTAATACTTTCGCAATTGCAATCTTCAGTTTTGAAGAAGGCATCTTAACCGCAACTTTTTTGGCAGCTTGGCCGTTACGGATGCGAGTAAACATATCCGCTACTGGATCTTGCAAACTCATAGCTGTTACTCCCGTGATTCTTACCAGCTGGCCTTACGAAGGCCAGGAATTTCACCGCGCATTGCTGCTTCACGGACCTTGATCCGGCTCATGCCGAATTTACGCAGGTACCCATGTGGACGGCCAGTGATACGGCAACGGTTACGTTGACGCACAGGGCTTGAATCACGCGGTAACGTTTGCAGCTTCAGAACTGCAGCCCAACGGTCTTCGTCAGAAGTCGCTGGATTAGCAATAGCGTCCCGCAGCGCATGACGTTGCTCAGCGTATTTGGCTACCAGTTGTGCACGCTTTAATTCACGTGCTTTCATTGATTGTTTTGCCATGACCCTATACCTTATTTCTTAAATGGGAAGTTAAACGCGGCAAGTAATGCACGTCCTTCGTCATCGGTACGAGCAGTAGTAGTGATAGTGATATCTAAACCACGAACCGCGTCTACTTTGTCGTAATCGATTTCTGGGAAAATGATTTGCTCACGAACGCCCATAGAATAGTTACCACGGCCATCGAACGATTTAGGATTTACACCACGGAAGTCACGGATACGCGGGATAGCGATCGATACCAGACGTTCCAGGAAATCCCACATACGCTCGCCGCGCAGGGTCACTTTGGCACCAATAGGGTAGCCTTCACGGATCTTGAAACCAGCAACTGATTTACGAGCTTTAGTAACAAGTGGCTTCTGACCAGAAATAGCGGTCAAATCAGCAACAGCGTTTTCTAAAACTTTTTTGTCAGCAACAGCTTCACCAACACCCATATTGAGTGTGATTTTGACAATCCGAGGGACTTGCATGACGCTGGTGTAGCCGAACTGTTTAAACAGTTCCGGAACTACGGTGTCTTTATAAATTTCATGCAGTTTCGCCATCGTATTACTCCAATAGCTATTTAGATTTTTTCATTATTCGATTTGAAGAAGCGAACTTTCTTGCCATCTTCAAAGCGGAAACCAACGCGATCTGCTTTACCCGTTGCTGGGTTAACAATCGCTACGTTTGATACGTGAATTGAGGCTTCTTTTTCAACGATGCCACCTGGAACATTCAGGGCCGGAACCGGCTTCTGATGTTTCTTAACCAGGTTCACACCTGAAACATAAACTCGGCCTTCGTCAACTAAAACTTTAGTGACTTTGCCTTGTTTACCTTTGTCCTTACCAGTAAGAACAACTACCTCATCATCACGACGGATTTTGCTAGCCATTGTGACTCCTTACAGTACTTCTGGGGCCAGAGAAACGATCTTCATGAATTTATCACCACGAAGTTCGCGGGTAACCGGTCCAAAAATACGTGTGCCGATCGGTTCCAGCTTGTTGTTTAACAACACAGCTGCATTGCGATCAAAACGGATCAATGAACCGTCCTGACGGCGTACGCCTTTGCGTGTACGCACCACCACAGCATTCAGAACATCACCTTTTTTGACCTTACCGCGAGGAATTGCTTCCTTAACAGTGATCTTGATGACGTCTCCGATAGCTGCATAACGGCGATGCGAACCACCTAAGACCTTAATACACATTACGCTGCGCGCGCCGCTGTTGTCTGCGACTTCCAGCATAGATTGCATCTGGATCATCTTAGTGCTCCGCTATTCCACTACTATTACCCTTTCGGGTAACGCTGTTTTTTCAATTTACTACCCCTACATGAGGGCGCGAGATTATAACAGCCCTTTCCGTAAAGTGGTAGCTCAAAATAAAAGCGGCCCATAAAAGGACCGCTTTTTTTTTCGGCAAAATTCCAAAAGGAATTAAGATGCTGACTCTACTACCGCAACCAGAGTCCAAGACTTGGTTTTAGAAAGAGGGCGACATTCGCGAATAGTCACGATATCACCTTCTTTACACACGTTAGCTTCGTCATGTACGTGCAGCTTGGTAGTGCGCGTAATGAACTTACCGTAGATCGGGTGTTTCACGTTACGCTCGATCGCTACAACAATAGACTTGTCCATTTTGTTGCTGATCACTTTACCTTGCAGAGTACGGGTGTTTAATTCGCTCATTACGCACCTGCCTTCTCAGTTAAGATGGTCTTTACACGTGCGATATCGCGACGCACCGTTTTCAGCAAATGAGTTTGAGCTAACTGACCTGTAGCCGCTTGCATGCGCAGGTTGAACTGCTCACGTAACAGGCCCAGTAATTCAGCGTTTAACTCTTCTACGCTTTTTGCTTTCAGTTCGCTGGCTTTCATCACAATACCGTCCGCGTTACAAAGGTTGTCTTAAATGGAAGTTTGGCAGAAGCCAATGCAAATGCATGACGAGCCAGCTCTTCCGACACACCGTCCATTTCGTACAGGACTTTGCCAGGTCTGATCTGGCATACCCAGTACTCCACGCTACCTTTACCACTACCCATACGAACTTCGAGTGGTTTTTGCGTCATTGGTTTGTCTGGGAACACACGGATCCAGATTTTACCAACACGTTTTACGGCACGGGTCATGGCACGACGTGCAGATTCAATTTGACGTGAAGTCATTTGACCACGTTCAACTGCTTTCAGTGCGAAGGTACCGAAGCTTACTTTGTCACCAGAGGTGGCTAAGCCGCGGTTGCGTCCTTTGTGCACTTTACGAAATTTAGTACGTTTTGGTTGCAACATCGCTCAATACTCCTACTTAGCCTTACGTGGAGCCGGTTTTTTCGGCGCCTTAGGCTGTTTGTCGTTGTTGGCGTTATTGTTGTTGGCCAGTGGTAAACCACCCAGGATCTCGCCTTTGAAGATCCAAACTTTAACACCAATGATACCGTAAGTAGTCAAAGCTTCTGATGTTGAGTAGTCGATATCAGCACGCAGAGTGTGTAAAGGCACACGGCCTTCACGGTACCACTCGTCACGTGCGATTTCAGCACCACCTAAACGGCCAGAAACCTGAACTTTGATACCTTTCGCGCCTAAACGCATCGCATTCTGTACTGCGCGCTTCATAGCGCGACGGAACATGACGCGGCGTTCAAGCTGGCTACTGATAGAATCAGCAACTAACTTGGCATCCAGTTCTGGCTTACGGATTTCAGAGATATTGATCTGTGCAGGCACGCCAGCGATAGTCGCGACAGCTTTGCGCAGTTTTTCAACGTCTTCACCTTTTTTACCGATGATCACGCCTGGACGAGCAGTGTGAATAGTCACACGGATGCTTTTCGCAGGACGTTCAATATCGATCCGGCTTACTGAAGCGGCTTTCAGTTCTTTTGTCAGATACTGACGAACTTTAAAGTCACCAACCAGGAAATCCGGGAAATCTTTTGTATTCGCGTACCAGGTTGAGCTCCAAGGCTTAGTGATACCTAGGCGAATACCATTAGGATGTACTTTCTGTCCCATTTCTCACTCCTAGTTATCAGCTACAACCACAGTAATGTGGCTGGTACGCTTGACGATACGGTCAGCACGGCCTTTGGCACGTGGCTTAATCCGCTTCATTGACGGACCTTCGTCAACAAACACAGTTTTCACTTTCAAAGCGTCGATATCGGCGCCTTCATTGTGTTCTGCGTTCGCAATGGCTGATAAAAGAACCTTTTTAACCAGCTCAGCCGCTTTTTTCGGGCTGTAGGTTAAAACATCTAACGCCTTACCAACTGTCAGGCCACGGATTTGGTCAGCAACCAAACGAGTTTTCTGAGCAGATGAACGGGCAAATTTATGTTTTGCTAATGCTTGCATTTATTTACCCCTTAGCGTTTCTTGGCCTTTTTGTCGGCTGCATGACCACGGTATGTACGAGTTGGTGAAAATTCACCTAACTTGTGACCAACCATCTCTTCAGAGACGATTACCGGTACATGTTGACGACCATTATGGACAGCGATGGTCAAACCGATCATTTGTGGAATGATCATTGAACGACGGCTCCAAGTCTTGATAGGCTTCTTGTCACCGCTTTCCAACGCTTTCTCTACCTTCTTCAGCAAGTGAAGGTCGATAAATGGACCTTTCTTGAGAGAACGTGGCATGGCAATTCCTCACATTAAATTATTTGTCACGACGACGGACAATGAACTTGTCTGTACGCTTGTTCGCACGGGTCTTGTAACCTTTGGTTGGTACACCCCATGGTGTAACCGGATGACGGCCACCAGAAGATTTACCTTCACCACCACCGTGTGGGTGGTCTACCGGGTTCATTACAACACCACGAACGGTTGGGCGTACACCGCGCCAGCGCATAGCACCTGCTTTACCGTATTGGCGCAGCATGTGTTCGGCGTTGCCGATTTCACCGATAGTTGCACGGCAGTCAGCCAGGACTTTGCGCATCTCACCGCTGCGCAGACGCAGAGTGACATATGCACCGTCACGCGCCAGGATCTGGGCGAATGCACCAGCTGAACGCATTAATTGGCCGCCTTTACCAGGCTTCAGTTCGATGTTGTGAACGATTTGACCCACTGGGATGTTACGCAGTGGCATGGTGTTACCAGATTTAATTGGTGAATCCATACCAGACTGAACTACATCACCAGCTTTCAAGCCTTTTGGTGCCAGAATGTAACGACGCTCACCATCTGCATACAACACCAGAGCGATGTTAGCAGTACGGTTTGGATCGTATTCCAGGCGCTCAACTTTAGCTGGGATACCGTCTTTATTACGCTTGAAGTCAACTAAACGGTAATGTTGCTTGTGGCCACCACCGATGTGACGAGTCGTAATACGACCGTGGTTGTTACGACCACCAGTCTTTGTGTTCTTCTCTAACAAAGGCGCGTATGGCTTGCCTTTGTGCAGGTCTGGGTTGACCACTTTTAAAACGTGGCGACGACCTGGTGACGTAGGTTTACACTTAACAAGTGCCATTTCCTAACTCCTCTTATTACTCAGCGCCGCCAACTAAATCGAGCTCGCTGCCTTCTTTAAGAGTAACGTAAGCTTTTTTCCAATCGCTACGTTGGCCAGTACGCATACCAGTGCGCTTGGTCTTACCCTTAACGTTAACAGTACGAACACCAACTACTTCCACTTCGAACAGTTTCTGAACGGCAGCTTTAATGTCTGCTTTAGTAGACGTGGTTGATACTTTGAACACGACTGTGTTGTTGGTTTCTGCCGCAATCGTGCTCTTTTCAGATACGTGCGGAGCCAGAATCACCTTCAGTAAACGTTCTTCACGGATCATGCTAACATCTCCTCGATTTGTTTAACTGCAGCTGCAGTCATCAACACTTTGTCGAAGGCGATTAAGCTGACTGGGTCGATACCGTGAACATCACGCACGTCAACCTTGTACAGGTTACGGGCAGATAAGAACAGGTTCTCGTCAACTTCTGCAGTAACGATCAGAACATCTTTCAGTTCCATCGCTTTTAATTTAGCTGCCAGTTCCTGAGTTTTTGGTGTTTCAACATTGAAGTTTTCAACCACCAATAAACGGTCTTGACGAACTAATTCAGAAAGAATGCTCATGATCGCACCGCGATACATTTTTCTGTTAACTTTTTGGCTGTGATCTTGTGGCTTCGCCGCAAACGTCACACCACCGCCGCGCCAAATTGGGCTACGGATTGTACCAGCACGGGCACGACCAGTACCCTTCTGGCGCCATGGCTTCTTACCGCCACCGCGTACTTCTGAACGGGTCAGTTGAGCACGGGTACCTTGACGGGCGCCAGCTGCGTATGCAACTACTACCTGATGTACCAGAGCTTCATTGAACTCACGTCCAAAGGTAGCTTCGGAAACTTCAAGAACGCCTTTAGCGTCTCTTAATGCTAATTCCATCACTCATCTCCTCCAGACGTTAGCTTTTGACCGCTGGTTTAACAATCACATCACCACCGATAGCACCAGGGACAGCGCCCTTCACTAACAGAATGTTGCGTGCTGCATCAACACGTACAACTTCCAAAGACTGGACTGTTACACGCTCTGCACCCATATGGCCGGCCATTTTTTTACCTTTGAATACTTTACCTGGTGATTGGTTTTGACCAATTGAACCTGGTACACGGTGTGACAGAGAGTTACCGTGAGTTGCATCCTGAGTACGGAAATTCCAGCGCTTTACAGTACCGGCAAAACCTTTACCTTTTGATGTGCCTGTGACATCAACTTTTTTCGTCTCTGCGAAAACTTCAACAGTAATCTCGCTGCCGACTTGAATGTCAGCGCCTTCGTTATCTTGCAGGCGGAATTCCCACAGACCACGACCGGCTTCAACACCAGCTTTTGCAAACTGACCTGCATCTGGCTTGTTCAGGCGGCTTGCCTTCACAGTGCCAGCAGTCACTTGCAGTGCGCTATAGCCATGAACGTCTTGCGTTTTGATGGCAGTAACGCGGTTTGGTGTTGCTTCGATTACGGTTACTGGGATTGATACGCCATCTTCAGTGAAGATGCGAGTCATGCCCACTTTACGACCGATTAGACCGATAGCCATATCCTAAACCTCTCTAAAAACCTGTCTGATTAGCCCAGGCTGATTTGAACGTCAACGCCAGCAGGCAGATCTAAACGCATCAGTGCGTCAACAGTCTTTTCTGTTGGCTCAACGATGTCGATTAAACGCTTGTGGGTACGGATTTCGTACTGATCACGTGCATCTTTATTGACGTGAGGAGAAATCAATACAGTGAAACGTTCCTGGCGAGTCGGAAGTGGGATAGGACCACGAACCTGCGCGCCCGTACGCTTAGCTGTGTCAACGATTTCCATAGTTGACTGATCGATCAAACGGTGATCGAACGCTTTCAGACGGATGCGAATCCTTTGATTACTCATAAATCAAAGCCTCAAAGAGCAAAAAGAGCAAAAATAAACAAGGGCAGTCACATTCCAAGCGGAAAGACGCCTTTGCACCATGTTACATTGACCTTCCAATCGAAGGTCCTGTTGTGCACTGGGACACGACGCAACAATCAATGTTGTAGCTGTTTGTACCGAGTGCCAGCCTGAGTCAAAGCCAAGGCTGGACGCGCATTATACGCAATCAGAAGAGAAAAACAAGTGCCTGTTTTATTTTTGAACAATTCAGTGAAGACAAGAACGGAGCCCCATGCTAAGGGGCTTCGTCTTAGTCTGCCTGATTAGATCAATGATGGATTAATCGCGGTAAGGGACTGCTGAACGATATGAAGGTATCCATAAGCTTTTGGCATAATGCGGCTAAAGTAGAAGTCAGCTGTTTGCCGCTTCGAAGCGATAAACTCCTCGCCTTCCTGGCAATCATCGAGTGCAGCAAGTGTTTTGTTCCACATGTGACCAAACAATAGATATCCAGTCAGGTCCAACAGGTCACAGGCATGTGATTGTAGCAGCGATGGTAGTGCATCTTTCTGCTGCGCTAAGCAGCCAATTAGCACCTGATACTGCTTTAATAATTCCGACAGCGCAGGCTGCGGGCTAACACTCAGTCCAGCGGCAATCTCTTGCAGGATTTGTTGGATTGCTGCACCACCATCGGCAAAGAGCTTGCGTCCAGCGAAGTCTAAGGCTTGGATCCCATTGGTACCTTCATAAATTTGAGCAATCCTTACATCACGAACCCATTGTTCCATGCCCCATTCTTTTATGTAACCATGGCCACCAAATACCTGCTGCGCCATAACGCAGCTATCAAAGCCACGGTCCGTAAGGAATGCTTTGGTTACTGGGGTAAGCAGATTGGCAACTGCCAAGGCATTTTGATCTTCACCAAACTTGGCTTGATCTAACTGGTGCGCTACATACACAGAAAAGCTGCGACCAGCTTCTGTCAGCGCTTTTGCAGTTAGCAGCATGCGCTGTACATCGGCATGTTGAATGATGGAGTCAGCCTGATTTGCATCTTTGGTTGATACACGCCCCTGCAGGCGGTCGTTGGCATAGAGTCTCGCATTTTGAAATGCCCGTTCTGCGGCCCCGACCCCTTGGCTACCCATTGCAAGGCGTTCGTAGTTCATCATGGTGAACATTGCCGCCAGACCTTTATTCGGCTCGCCAAGTAAATACCCTTTGGCGTCGTCAAAGTTCATGACACAACTAGCCGATGCGTGAATACCCATTTTGTGCTCAACGGAGCCGCATTGCAGTGAATTTCTAGACGCTGTTTTACAACCTTTCGCATCTATAAAATACTTGGGTACAAGAAATAAGGATATGCCGCGAGAACCGGCTGGCGCATCAGGTAATTTTGCCAACACCAAATGGATAATGTTATCAGTCAGATCATGCTCACCTGCAGTAATGAAAATTTTACTGCCGCTGATTAGAAAACTACCGTCCTCTTGTGGCTTTGCCTGAGTGCGCATAATACCCAAGTCTGAACCGGCATGCGCTTCAGTCAGGCACATCGTCGCTGACCACTCCCCACTATAAAGCTTTGGCAGGATATGCTGCTTCGTAGTTTCATCAGCATATTGCAATAAGGTTACACAGGCACCCGCGGTTAGGCCTGAATATAATGAAAACGCGATATCAGCGCTACACATCATCTCTTCGTACAAAGTCGCCAAAGACTTTGGCATGCCCATACCGCCGTATTCAGGGTCGCCAGATAATGCTGTCCATCCGCCCTCGCACAGTTGCTGGTAATTCACTTTGTAGTGTTCAGGCGTTGTGACATTTCCTGCTTGCCACTGTACTCCCGTTTCATCCGCTAGTTGTGCCTTTGGCGCTATCAGTTCAGCCGTGACTTTACCAGCTTCATCTAAAATAGCGCTT
>JAIXSW010000396.1 GCA_027484495.1 Gammaproteobacteria bacterium | reverse complement strand
TGAGTGAACACGCCGTCACTAATTCGACCATTATCACGCCCAAAGCCATTCCGCTTAGCGTCAAAGTGGTGCTGCTGGGCTCGCGCGATTTGTATTATCTGGTGCAGGACGTTGATGATGAGTTTAACGAACTGTTCCGCGTGCTGGCCGATTTTGAGAGTTATCTGCCACTTAATGATCAAACCATTAAATATATGTCGTTGCAGCTGCAGGATCAGATCCAGCAGCTGGAAGCTGGCCCGTTGACGGTCTGCGGCCTCAAGCAGTTGTTATTATTCAGTTTCCGCCAGGCAGAACATCAGCGCAAGTTATCGGCCCGTTTTGCCGATGTGCTGGAACTGGTGCGCGAAGCCTGTTATTACGCCAATCAGCAAGGCGATGCCGAGCTGAGCGGCGCGCATGTGCAGCAGGCGTTAGCCGGCAAACAATACCGCACCGGCCGCATCAGCGAGTCATTCCTGGAAGACATTCAGGAAGGACAGATCCTCATTGATTCCGACGGCTGGGCCGTTGGCAAAATCAATGGCCTGACGGTGCTGGAAATTGGCGACACCGCTTTTGGTACGCCGGCGCGCATCAGTGCCACTGTCTATCCGGGCTCTAATGGCGTGATCGATATTGAGCGTGAAGTTGAACTGGGCAAAGCCATCCACTCCAAAGGGGTGATGTTGCTGACTGGTTATCTCGGTGCCAAATATGCGCAGCAATTCCCGCTGACGCTGTCTGCCAATATTGCGATGGAACAGTCTTACGGCCTGATTGACGGCGACAGTGCCTCGCTGGCGGAAGTGCTGGCGCTGATTTCGGCGATCTCCGGCATGCCACTGCGGCAGGACCTGGCGATCACCGGTTCAATCAACCAACATGGCCAGGTCCAGGCCATTGGTGGCGTCAATGAGAAAATCGAAGGTTTCTTTAAACTGTGCCAGTCGCGTGGGCTGACCGGGCGGCAAGGGGTGGTGATCCCGGCCAGCAATCTGCTGCATCTGGTGTTGCATCAGGATGTGATCAATGCGGTCGAGGCCGGCTTGTTTCATATCTACACGGTGCGGACTGTCGATGAAGCGCTGGAGCTGTTAACCGGCCTGGCCGCCGGCGAACGTAATGCCAAAGGTCAGTATCCGAAAAAAACCTTAAATGCACTGACGATGCAAAAACTGGCTGCCATTGCCGAGTTAGTCAATGGCGGCGCTGAGGAAGATTAAATTGATGAAAAAAGCGGTACTGCTGGCATCGATGCTGGCACTGAGTAGTTGTTCGACAGCCTATTACGCGGCGATGGAAAAAGTTGGCATTCACAAACGTGACATTCTGATCGATCGGGTCGAAGAAGCCCGTGATGCGCAGATTGAAGGACAGCAGGAATTTAAAGATGCGTTGGATCAGCTGTCGCAGCTGATTGGTTTTCATGGCGGCGATCTGCAAGGCCGCTATGAAGCGCTGAACAGCCAGTATGAAGACAGTAAAAAAGCCGCCGCGGACGTCAGCGCACGCATCAATAAAGTCGAGCTGGTCGCGTTTGACCTGTTTAACGAATGGGATGATGAGTTAAAACAATACCAGAATAAAAAACTGCGGGCCGAGAGCAAACAAAAGCTGCTTGATACCAAACGTCAGTTTGATGCACTGGTCAAAGTGATGCGCCGCGCGGAAAGCAAAATGCCGCCAGTATTGCGGGTATTGCAGGATAATGTATTGTATTTAAAACATAATCTGAACGCGAAAGCGGTAGGTGCAATTTCCGGTGAATTTTCTGTGTTGCAACAGGATGTCGAGCAATTGGTGCAAGACATGAACCGGGCTATTGCCGACTCGAACCAGTTTATCGCTGCGATCAAACAGTCATAACAGAACGAAGGAATGGGCATGCCGAATAAACCTGTGGTGGAAGCGACTTACCGGTTGGAGCCAGGATGCCTGGGACCGGACGGTGCGCAATATATTACCGAGTTTTGTCAGTTTGCCCAGCCGCTGGTGAGCAGCCATACGCCGGCATTTATGCAATGGGTGTTGACGCCACGTTTTGATAAATCGTTGCCTGAATTAGAGTTTTCGCTGGCAGGTCGGGTACTGACTGACAGTCAGGCCGAGCGGCTGTGCAGCAGTTACCAGACGGACGCCGACACGCTGGTAGAAGAACTGAATCATCATCTGATGTTATTAATTGATCAGTATTTTGGCCGCTGGTAACTAAGAATTTCTTCAGTATTCGCTGGTATCTTTGCGGTACCTCAATGTTTGTTGCGATCGCATACTGCATGCTGAGCATAGATTTTCATTGTGTTACGGAGTCACCTGATGAGTACATCCCGTTATTCGTTTCCGACCATTGCGTTGCATTGGATCACTGTTCTGTTGATTATTGCCGTGTATTGCACTATGGAGTTTCGCAGCAGTTTTGAGCGCGGCAGTCCTGAACGTGACTTGATGAAGACAGTGCACTATATGCTGGGACTCAGTGTATTGCTGCTGACCGTGGCCCGGCTCTGGTTTCGCAGTCGTCAACCATACCCGACGATTGAAC
>JAIXSW010000220.1 GCA_027484495.1 Gammaproteobacteria bacterium | reverse complement strand
CTAATAGCTTCGAGCGCCAGCGAAATCTCTTCGATGCTGTCGGCCAATTGTTCAATTTTCACCTCAAACAAATCCAGTAACAGCTCAAACGCATTACTGCTTTGCAAGTGGGCATTACGTGCGCGCATCCGGTACAGACGGAACACCGGCAACTCGCGTTCGCGCAGGGTAAACAGCCGGCCATCGCGAATGGTAAATGCCACAGTGGTAGTCGCGGCGCGGTCTTCCTGATAAAAAAACAATGAGTGGACGTGCAGGCCGTCTTCGTCTTCGAAAAAACGCGCTGACGCTTCGATATCGTCCAGTTCAGCCCTGAGCGCGAGTTGTTGACCAAACTGGTCGCTGATGAAACTACGCTCGGCTTCATCCGGCTCCTGTAAATCGAGCCAAATCGCCTGCTGCACCTGCTCAGCACTTTGCAGTTCGAGCCGTGCCAGTTTTTGTTGTTGTACGGTGAAGATCCGCAGCATCAGGTGACTCCCGGTAAAAAGACGAGGTCCTATGGATGACACAGTGCGAGAAAATACTTTGCGGTGGCAACAGGCCGGTCAGACTGCAACTGACCTGGCTAGACAAGACAGGAAGAGGCGGCAGACTGAATTACAACAAAGAAGGTCGACTGGGTATGTCCAAGGAAATGCAGCCTCTGGCAATAAGTTAGGTTGATCTTAAAGAACCCGTACCGGTCTGGTCAAGGTAAAGCTGGTCAGAACAGCAGGGGAATCCTGTTAAAAAAACAGAACCGCGGAGTGGCAATCCATGCCAGCGTCCGCGGTTCTCCAACCGTTGTGGTGCAACCCTTAAGGGCCTGATCAGAACTTCTGGCTGTAACTTAAACCGACGCTGACACCTTCTTCACGTTTTTGCAGAATTTCGCCTTGTTGCAGAATTTCTGTTTCTTCGTTCAGCAGGTTTTTCACTGAGAACTTCAGGTTACCTTCCGGCAGCACTGTGTAGCTGTAAGTGAAATCCAGCGAGTGGAACGGCTGTTCATACGCATCATCTTTGCCATCAATACCAGCGAAGGCGATACGTTTGCCAAACACGTTATAAGTCAAAGTTGCGGTATGGTCTTCATTGTCGGAATCGTAACCGAGCTGGAAGTTCACCACGTTTTTACTGTGGCCGGTCAATGGCCGGACCAGGTTGGTCAGGTTTGACTCACCGAGCGCCTGCATTTCGATTTCTGATTTGCTCAGCGTCAGGTTGGTGTTGATAAAGAAGTTGTCAACAAACTGGCCAAAACTGCCTTCGAACATGTCCAGCTTTTGCAGCATTTCTGCTTCAACACCGTAGACCTCACCGGCTAAGGCATTACGGAATGACATCAGCAGGTTGCCGTCTGAGCCTTTCAGTTCAATGGCCTCAATCGGGTTGATCATGTCTTTGTAGAACACACCGATGCTGTAATTGCTGCCCGAATCCAGATAGGATTCAAACCGCATGTCGTAGCCTTTGATATCGGTACTCTTCAGGTCGGCAAAGCCCATCACTTTAAAGTCAGTGATCGGGTCGATAAACAACACCGGCGTCACTTCACGTAAGTCAGGACGAACCACGGTTTCACTGAAACCAAAGCGCAGTTGTGTTTCTTCGGTACGCATCCAGGTCACCGACAGGGCCGGGTACAGGTCATCTTCCTGGATCGGCATCTTGGTGATATCACCCTGCACCGCGCCGGTTGACGGGTTCAGCGGAATAGACACCTGGCGGAAATCTTCATAACGCACACCCAGATTGACACGCCAGGTGTAGTCATAAGTCGCTTCCATCGAGACATAAGCCGCATCAATCATCTGTGCTGCTTTATAGTCATCCGCATCGCCGGTCACATCAGAGATTTGGAAGCGCTTGGCGGCGTTCTGGATATTGGCATCGGCAAACACCTGGCTATACGCCAGACTCAGGTCGTCGTTGGAGAAACCACGGGTATCAAACTTGTAACGCGCAGTACTGGCGTCACGCTGACGTTCGAAGTAGCTGTAGCCAGTGCTAAACGTCCATTCGGTTTTTTCGGTCGACACTGGGTACTTGGCGTTCCAGCTGACGTTTTCAGTATTGTCTTGCATGTCGCCAAACTGATAAATCACCGCGTTGTCGCTGCGACGCATCGTTTTGCTCAGTAGTTTACCGGCATCATCCAGGCTGCGGACATACAGA
The DNA here is from genome assembly GCA_027484495.1 of Gammaproteobacteria bacterium. Classification (GTDB taxonomy): domain Bacteria; phylum Pseudomonadota; class Gammaproteobacteria; order Enterobacterales; family Alteromonadaceae; genus Pararheinheimera. Next base: position 17,052 of record JAIXSW010000220.1, on the reverse strand, counting down.
TATTCCACTTCGCCCGGCGCACTGCGTTCAGCTTTAGCGTCGGTGTATTGCCAGTCAATATTCAGGTCGCCTGCCCAATCCAGCGTATGTTTACCGCGGATCTGGTTGCTGAGCATGGAGCGCTCTTCGTACAGGATGTTATAAAATTCGTTTTCACGGTTTGCTTCGTTGATGGTCTCAATCGAGTCACCAATTTTGCGTTTGATCCGATCTTTAGTGTCCTGCAGGTAGATGCTGGAGGTTTCAAAGCGGTGGTTGTTGTCCCACTCAAAACCAAAGTTCAGCATGCCGGACAACTTGACCTGATGCTCAGTACGCAGGATGTTATCGTAACGATTCAGCGGCGTTAACTCAGTGCCGGTCGTGATGGAATAATAACGTTCCTGATCTTTGCTGTTTTCGCTGGACTGGTCGTAGCTGACACCCGCCATCACACCAAACACGCGCTCACCGATATCAAAACGGTTACCCCAGGACATGCTGGCGTCATAGGCCGGGCCTAAGCTTTTCTCATTCACATCGAGCTGGCGATTCATTTCCAGACCCAGATTGCGGTTAATCAGCTCAGCTTTTGCCAGGTTGTCGGCGCTAACACCACCAAGGCCTTGTGCAATAGTGACTAAATCCAGTGAGCCATATTTGGCCACTGCATCACGGAATGGCTCCGACAGACTGCGGGTGCCGTCATCACGACCACGCCAGTCATCGCCACCGCCGGTATAATCAAGGCCTTTGTCACTGCTGAGGCTGTTGTATTCAGTACCAACTGAGAAACTGAACACTTGTTCCAGCGGGATACTGCTGGTACGGATATTGATGTTACCACCACCAAAAGCGGCTGGTAATTCCGGCGAATAGGACTTCTGCACCACCATACTTTCGATGATACCGGCCGGGAACATGTCCATTGGCACGACGTTACGCGTCGGATCCGGGCTTGGTACCTGCGCGCCGTTTAACAGTGTGGATGAGTAACGCTCACCGAGGCCACGCACATAAATAAACTTATCTTTGACCAGCGTCAGACCTGTCACGCGGCGCAGTGCTGCGGCTGCGTTACCGTCACCGGCGCGGGAGATTTGGTCCATACCCAGCAACTCAGCGACAAATGGTTGCTGACGACGTTCTTCGGCGGTGGCTGCAGCTGAGCTTAACAGACGGCCGGAAACGTTGATCCGTTCTACGGCCTGGGTGTCGCTGGCTGGTGCTGGGCTTGTTACGGCCGGTGCTGCGGCTTCCTGTGCAACAGCCGCAGTCAGCGGCAGGGCAGTACTGGCGCTCAGGGCCAGCAGGACTGCGCGGGTGACGCGGTTGCGGTTTAAATGAAATGGGCCAAATGGGTGCAAGCTGCTCATTTTTTCTGAATCCTGTCGGCTGCGAATTCCAGCCTGAGTTTTTATCTGCCCGGTCATTGCCGGGTTCTTCACAAAAGTCTTCGTCAGCACAAAGCCGGCCTTTGATTGCTCAAAAGCCGGCTGTTTTTCATGCTTAGTTGCCTAAACCAGTGGTCCAGCCTTTGGTCCAGTCATTGGCCGCATCCATGGCGCCGACAAAGGTGGTCTTGGTGAAGAAGCTGTCGACTGCGGCCATATCTTTGGCTGCTGTCGTGTCGATGGTGTAAAGACCGTTCAGCACTGCAGCTTGGTCTGCGGCAGTTTTGTTGCCTTGCTGACCTTCAAACCATTGTTTGACAGTCATGGTTGGCGATACGGTGCCTTTAAACGGTTCCGGGCAACCCAGTACTGAGTGCGTCATGACCAGTTTGGCGCTGGCTGCTAAGGCCTGAGATTGCGTCGATTCAATTTCCAGACATTCGCCCATGGCGCCAGTGTCAGTTTTCGGACCTGCAACCAGAATGTTGTGCAACTTGGCAGAAGTACCAGCACGCAGCAGGATGCCTTCTGAATCCATATCGGCAGACTTGAAGGTGTTACCGATGATGGTCATGTTGGCAATAGTCGGCTCAGACAGTGGCGTCGCAGAGAAATTCGTTGACTGGTTGTCTGCTTCGATACCGCGGTTGGTTACCGTGTTTGCTGCATCGTGTTTGACCAGCAGGAACTGCGCTTTACCGTTCCAGCCGTCAGTCCAGTCCAGTGAATCGTCTTCGTTACCAGTCAACACCACATATTTCACGTTGACAGTACCGCCGAACAGTTCCAGACCGTCGTCGAGGTTTTTGTGGATTTGGATGTGGTCAACCACAGTGCCTTTACCAACGCCAGCCAGAGTCAGACCGTTCAGTTCGTTGTCCTTGATGACCTCATAACCCGCGTTACGGATCTGTACGTATTTGATCACACCAGAGTTGTCATCTGCTTTGTAACCACCGTATGGACCGGCGTTACCTTCTGCTTCGATAGAGCAAGTCGTTGCTGCCTGGTCACACTTGTTGCTTGGTGCGTTACCCAGTACCACGATACCGCCCCATTGGCCGGCGCGGGTGGCTGAACCAATCACATCTTGCAGTGAAGTGAACACGATTGGTGCTGTTGGTGAGCCTTCAGCCATGATTTTGCTGCCGCGGGCGACAACCAGATAGTCAGAACCTGATTTGCCGTAAATCCGTACGCCCGGGTCAATGCTCAGTGTGGCAGAAGTAGTGTTGTCACCACCGACAGTCACTTTGCCGTTTAACACGTAATCAGCACCGGCTTTTAATGCCACGTTGCTGGTCAGAGTGCCTTTGACTTCACAGTTCAGTTTGCCGGTCAGTGACGCAACTTCTGTCGTACCAGTCGGGCAAGCGGTCAGTGCTGCATTGCTGGCGTGTAAACCGTGCGTCCAGCCCTTAGTCCAGTCCGTTGCACCATCAAAGGCACCGATGTAGTTGGTATTGTCGAACCATGGGTCAACAAAGTTCTGCATGTTGTAGCCTTTGCCCAGCGCAGGTGAAGTTGCTGCTGGCATGTAACCGCCTAATAACGGGTCAGCTACGCTGTTGCCTGGTTGTGCAGCAAACCATTTCGCTACGTCTAACAGCGTGTTGCCGCTGGCGTCTTTTGGCGATTTGAAGTTTTCCGGGCAGTTCACGATAGAGTTACGGAAGATAATTTTGCCGCTGTTTGCATTGGCAACGGATTCTGGTGTTTCGATTTCAAAACACTCACCCATGCCTTTTGGCCCGGTGATGATGGTGTTGTAGATCTCACCAGCGGTACCGGCGCGCAGCAGGATACCCTCAGAATCAGCGGCCGCTGAAGTAAAGGCGTTACCGATGATCGTGACGTTCGACAAACGTGGTTTCGAGACCGGCGTCGCATCAAATTTCGACGACTGGTTATCCGCTTCAATCGCGCGGTTCGCTTCCAGGTTGTTCTGGTTGTGACGGATCAGCACGTGTTGTACTCGACCAGTCCAGCCATCAGCCCAATCCAGTGAATCGTCGCGGTTGCCGGTCAGGACTAAGTGTTTAACATCCACGTTACCGCCGAAGAATTCAACGCCATCGTCTGAGTTATTGTGCACTTGCAGGTAATCGACCACAGTGCCTGAACCGACGCCGGCAAAAGTCACACCGTTTAATTCGTTGTCTTTGATCACTTCATAACCCGCGTATTTGACCTGCACAAATTTCAGGATCCCGCTGCTGTCTGTTGGACGATCGCCACCGTATGGGCCGGCGTTACCTTCAGCTTCAATTTTACAAGTGGCCAGTGCAGCTGCGTCACATTTGTTGGTTGGTGCTTTACCCAGCAGCACGATACCGCCCCATTGGCCGGCAGAAGCATCATTGGCTGTGCCAATCATGTCGTTGACAGAGGTGAACACGATAGGGGCGTTGGCTGAACCAACGGCACTGATTTTCGAACCACGGGCGACAACTAAGAAATCGGCGCCTGATTTACCGAACACTGTAGTACCTGGCTCAATGGTCAGGGTTGCGCTGTTGGCGTTGTCGTTACCGACCTGTACTTTACCACTCAAAGCCCAAACGATGCCGGAAGTGAAAGTTGCGTCGGCGGTTAAAGTGCCGCTGACTTCACAAATGGTTTTGCTGATGCCACCGACTGCTGCGCCTTCTTTAGCAAAGCTCGGGCATTTGCTGATTGGCGTTGTTGGTGTGGTTGGTGTTGTAGGAGTGGTTCCGCCAGCGCCAGTGCTAATCACAATGTCACCGCCGCCACAACCAGCCAGGAACAAAGCAGTCGAAATTGCGCTTAACTTTAAAATCTTGCCGAATGCCATCTTAATCTCCGTCGATGCAGTGGGTCAGTAAAAAAACTGCACAGACGGTAAATCTCGGGCGTGACTGTTTTATGACAGAATATTGGCAAGCAGATGACAGTAGCCCCAAGTCCAGCAATGGCGCCTGTTAGCGTGGGCGTTGTCAAAAATACTTCATAAAAAAGTCACGGAAATGTCTTCCCGGTTCGCAATATTTTGTCGCCGTGGTTTGCGCTCCAGTGCGTCGCAAAACAGCGCACGGCTGTCGAGTATGCAAACGAGTTGTGAAGAAGTCGATGCGGGAACTGTCGGCTTTCATAATTATGTCATAATTAGGCGGGATACTGATTGCAGTACCCAAAACCTCGGATGATGGTAACAGGCTATGTCGAGACGAATTCTGATAGTGGAAGATGAAGCACCAATTCGCGATATGTTGTGTTTTGTGCTGGAACAAAATGGATATCAGGCCAGTACAGCGGCAGATTTTGACAGTGCGATTAATCAGCTGGTAGAACCATACCCGGATTTAGTGCTGTTGGACTGGATGCTGCCAGGTGGCAGCGGTATCCAAATCGCCAAAAAGATGAAACAACATGAACTGACCCGCAGCATTCCGATCATCATGATCACGGCGCGCGGCGAAGAAGAAGACAAAGTGCGTGGCCTGGAAGTGGGCGCGGACGATTATGTCACCAAGCCATTTTCGCCAAAAGAACTGATGGCACGGATTAAAGCGGTGATCCGCCGCGTCGCGCCAACCAGTCTGGATGAAGTGATTGAAGTGCAGGGACTGAAACTTGATCCGGTATCACACCGTGTCACCGCCACAGACCAGCCACTGGATATGGGCCCGACTGAATTCCGTTTGCTGCACTTTTTTATGACACATCCGGAGCGGGTGTACAGCCGCGAACAATTACTGGACCATGTCTGGGGCACCAATGTTTATGTCGAAGATCGCACGGTCGATGTGCATATTCGTCGCCTGCGCAAAGCCATCTCTCATGGCGGTCATGATCGGTTAGTACAAACCGTACGTGGCTCTGGCTATCGTTTTTCGGTAAAATAACCTTATTCCGCCGGATGGTCTGTGGTTGACACAGGCCATCGCAACCAAGTAGGTGATATGCGTTTATTACTGTCCAAACGGGCGATCGTGACACGTCTGGTCGGATTAGCGGTGCTGACTGCGGCTTTAGGCTGGCTGTTAGACCTGACCAGTGAATTTCTGCTGGTGTTTGCGGCCGGTGTGATTTTTTGGCACTACAAGCACCTGTTTTTATTGGATAAATGGTTGTGGCGGGACCGCAAGTTGTCGCCGCCGGCCGGTGACGGCAGCTGGCAGCAAATTTTCGACGGTATTAACTACCGGCAACGAAAAGCCAGAAAGAAAAACAAGGATTTACGAGCGCTGGTCCGGCGTTTTCGCGATGGTGCCGAAGCTTTACCGGATGCCATCGTGGTGCTGAGTCTGGACTGGACTATCGTCTGGTGTAACAAGTTGGCCCAACAGATGGCGGGTTTACGCTGGCCAATGGATGAACGTCAGCGCATTGATAACCTCATTCGTAATCCGGAGTTTCAGCAATACCTGCAACAGCAAAACTTCGAGCAGGCGATTGAATTACCATCGCCGCTGACTGAAGATCTGACGCTGGAATATCGTGTGCTGCAATATGGTGAAAAGCAATATCTGCTGATCATCCGCGATATCACGCAGCTCAAACAGCTGGAACAAATCCGCAAAGACTTCGTTGCTAACGTGTCGCACGAATTGCGTACGCCATTGACGGTACTGCAGGGCTATCTGGAAATGATGGAACCTGAGCATCTGCCACAGCAGGCGATTTGGCAAAAAGCCCATTCCGTGATGCTCGACCAGACTAAACGGATGGACAATCTGGTACAGCAGCTGCTGACCTTGTCACGAATTGAAGCTGCGGCGAAGGTGCACTACGACGACAACGTCGATGCACCGGCAATGCTGACGTTACTGGAGCAGGAAGCGCATAGTCTGAACCGGGAAAAACAGCATCAAATCATTTTTGATATTGATTTGGATTTACGCGTCAACGCCATTACCGAAGAGCTGCGCAGTGCCTTTTCCAATCTGGTGACGAACGCGATTAAATACACGCCGGATGGCGGCGAGATCAAAGTCAGCTGGCGACGTGAACATCACAAAGCAGTGTTTACCGTAACCGACAATGGCGAAGGCATAGCGTCGCAGCATGTGAAACGCTTAACCGAGCGGTTTTACCGGGTTGACCAGGCGCGGGCCCGCACCACTGGCGGTACTGGCTTGGGTTTGGCCATCGTCAAACATGTGTTGTCGCGCCATCAGAGCAGATTGATGATTTTCAGTGAACCGAAACGTGGCAGTTCATTCTCTTTTGCACTGCCGCCAGAGCTGGTGGTGGGGGAACTGACCGCAACCCAACCGAAGTTACCTAAAAAGCTGAAATAAGCTGCTTGAGTCGCCGGCATTAAAATGGAGTCCGGTAGGTACGGCGAGCGGAAGCGCCGCCGTACGCTTGTCGGGACTACTTCAAATCCGGCGCCTGCGCCAGAAAATCTACCGCTAGACCTGCCATTGCCCTCACACCATTTTCCATCGCCGGTTCATAGACACGGAAAAATGGCGAGTGATTGGGGGCTGTCTTCTCAATTGGCTGACCCGGTTCGGCGATGCCAAGAAATAAAAACACGCCGGGAACTTCCTGCTGGAAAAACGAAAAATCTTCTGAGGCGGTGATTGGTTTAATCGGGCTGACACCGGCTTTCGCGCCGGCCCAGTTCAGCGATGGCATTGCCCATTCAGTCAGGCCTGCATGGTTCCAGGTCACTGCCGCAAAACTTTGCGAATGAAAGTGGGCGGTCGCGCCGCTGGCTGCCGCGATATGTTCGCTGGTGTGCTGCATTTTACTGATCAGCTGCTCGCGCATCACCGGATCAAAGGTGCGGATGGTACCGCCGAGTTTGACTTCATCCGGAATAATGTTCCAGCGTACGCCACCATGCACCTGACCAATCGACATCACCGCCGGCGCTTGCGTCACATCGAGCTGACGTGCCGGAATTTGATGCAGAGCTGTGATCAGCTGTCCGGTAACCGCGACAGGATCGATACCACGCCAAGGGCTGGAGCCATGTACCTGTACACCTTTGACTGTGATTTCGAAGCTGTCAGCCGCCGCCATAATCCCCTCAGGCTTCACCTGTAACTGGCCGGCAGGACCTGGCCAAACATGCACACCAAAAATGGCATCGGGTTTACGCTTGGCGAAAATACCTTCTTTGAGCATCAGCTTGGCGCCACCTTCTTCCCCCGGTGGCGGGCCTTCTTCGGCCGGCTGGAAAATAAACATCACATCGCCGGACAGCTGCGCTTTCATCTTACTGAGCACTGTGGCGGTACCTAACAACATAGCCACATGCGCATCGTGGCCGCAGGCATGCATCACGCCGACTTGCTGACCATTAAATTCTGCCACAGCTTTGGAAGCAAACGGCAGATCGACTTGTTCTTTCACCGGTAGTGCATCCATGTCGGCCCGCAGCGCCACCAGTTTGCCCGGTTTCCCACCTTTTAACAGGGCCACCACGCCGGTATGGGCAATTCCGGTTTGTACTTCCAACCCGAGCTTTTTCAGTTCCGCAGCGACCATGGCGCTGGTGCGTTTTTCCCGGTTCGACAGTTCCGGGTGTTGGTGTAAATCCCGACGCCAGCTAATCACCTGCGGCATCACGGCGCTGATGGCAGGAGTTAAATCATTTTTAATATCAGCGGCTTGTGCCGCTGACAGACCGGCGAAACAAGCCGCGCAGGCGATGGCAAGTGAGGTGAGACGACCACGCATGGAACACTCCAACAGGAAATTTAAGAAAAGAGACAAGGGTTAACTTAACCAGTAAATTGGCAGTTGCCAACCACAGATAGACGTCTGGCCCGAAATAAGAACAGCGGGTCGACCAATACTGCAGCTTATTGCTGGCAACAAAAGTTGAGACTGCTGATTTATTCGCCTAATGTGGTGATTGGCAACAAAAAGGAGAATAAAAAATGCTGCGAACATCGTTGCTGTGGTGCCTGATTTTAGTTGGAAGCTTTTCGGCGCAAGCCAGTGATCTGACGTTGCCGGATGCATGGCAAGGCGAAACTCAGGATTCCGCCATCACCATTAACTATGACGATCTGGATTATGTCTTAAATGCTGCGGTGCTGATGTCGGGCCCACCAAGCCGGAAAAAATCGAAATCATCGTCATCGACCGTCAGTACCCGGCTGAAAAATAATTTTAATCCCTTGACGACCAATGCCGGTAACCGGTTGTTTTTTGAAGAATTCAAGAAAAATCCAGCCATGGCGGCAGTGATCAGTAAGATCCGGAACAGTCTGGAAGCGGTACCTGCCGAGGTCCCACTGAATCAGCTCAGTAAAAAAGAACAAATCGCATTTTGGTTAAATTTGTACAACGTGGTGGTGATTGATGAGATTAATAAAGTCTATCCGTTGAAAAGTCTGGAAGATTTTGTCACCGCCAAAGACGGTGTGCTCAGCAAGAAATTGATCAATACTGCCGGTATGCAGCTGAGTCTGAACGACATCCAGTACGGCGTACTGCAACAGAAATATCCGGATGAAGTGCTGGTGATTTACGGCTTATATCAGGGTTATATCGGCAGCCCAAGCATCCGCAAATATGCCTATACCGGCACAAATCTGAACCGCTCGCTGCAGTTTAACGCCAACGATTTTATCAACACCAATCGCGGCACTTATCCGGACGGCAAGACCTTCCGCGTTGCTGGATTTTATCAGCGCAATGCCAGCTATTTCCCGGACTTTGAGACGGATCTGCGCAATCACCTGCGTGAGTATCTGCGGGAAGATGAGATCCCTTTGCTTGATGAAGCGCAAACACTGGTCGCCGACATCAATGACTGGACTGTAACAGACATCTATGGCACCAGCCGCAATTATGGCGGGGGCGCGGCCACCAACGATGCGGCTTTATTGGGAGCTTTTGCCCAGGGCCAAACGCTGCCCGGTTCTGAAGAGGTCGCTAATCTGGAACTGATGGCAAATGCCGTTCAGGCTAAATCCGTCACTTATGGCCGCTTCTCTGCTGATCAGGTACAAAAGCTTAAAGAGATGAAATTTAACCATGAAAATCGCGGTGGGGTAGTGACGGTGACCGATCTCACAGAAGCTGAAGCTGCAGCAAAAGCAAAGAGCGAAAGCGGAAAGCAAAACGATAAACAGCGGCAGTAAACAAGTGACGAAAGCGCTGCGGTATGTTCCGCAGCGCTATGCTTCATATCTCGTCAGTGAGTTCCGGCAAGCCCGGACAAATTAAGCTCAGACCCACTCGTTTGATAAACTGTTGCTCTGAGCGTAAATCTGCGGCCAGCACCGTATGCTGCTGATACCAGCTGTCAGGCAGTAACAACGTCAGTTGCTGCGCTGCTGCATGCACCTGGATCTCCGGCAGAATATCTTCCCGGCGTTTCTGATTCAGTAATATCGCCAGACGAAACAGACTCAGTGCATAGTAAAATTCAGTCTGACGATACAGATAAAACGGCGTGATATCGTCCGGTTTGATTTTGCGCCGGTGATAGCGCACCAGACTGGCCAGCACCCGTTGTTGTTCCTGATTAAAGCCCGGTAAGTTGGAATTGTTCAGGATATATGCACTATGGCGTTGTACGCTGGAGGAATTGATCTGCAGGCCAATTTCATAGACATAACAGGCAAATTGCAATAATTGTCCCCATTCTGCACTGAGCTGCCATTGGGTCTGCGTTTGTGCCCATAAGGTCTGCACGGTCTGACTGACCCGACCGGCCTGTTCTGCATCGACGACATAACGTTTGATGAGACTTTGAATCGTATGCTGACGGATATCCTGATGCTGCAACCGATCACTCATCTCATACAACACGCCTTCGCGCAGGGCGGCATCGACATACACCATCTCGTCGATCCCCAGCATCTGGAACGATGCCAGTAAAATCGCCAGGCCAGGCGCCAGCAATTGCTTACGATCTTCGGTCAGGCCAGGTAGATTTAACGCATCGCAGAGCTCCACTTCCAACAACAGTTGTTGCAGTTTTTCCAGATGCTCGAGCTTTATCACATGCGGATGCCAGCCCAGTCCGCTGACAATGTCCTTAATGGTTTTGATGGTGCCGGATGTGCCTACTGCCTGTTGCCAACCGGTATTTTTATAACCGGTGTAGATGTTTTCCAGTTCCTGTTCTGCATGCATTAATGCCCGTTCAAACCGTTTCGGGCTGATGCGGCCACGCGGGAAATAGAATTTGGCGAAGCTGACACAGCCCATATTGCGACTGGCCAGTTTCAGTGGCTGAAAATCCACACCAATGGCAAATTCAGTACTGCCACCGCCAATATCAATGACCAGGCGTTGACCGGTGTATGTTTCAAAATGGGCGACGCCCTGATAAATCAGCCGCGCTTCTTCTTGGCCGGCAATGACCTCAATCGGAAACGGAAATACATCCTGCGCCTGTTGCAAAAAGCGCGCGCTGTTTTTTGCCCGGCGTAAGGTGTAGGTGGCGATCACGCGCACGGATTGCGGTGGCATATCTTTGAGCGTCTCAGCGAATTGGCGCAGCACGGCCAGGCCACGCTGCATCGCTTCATCGCTGAGCATCTGCTGTTCATCCAGCCCATCGGCCAGCTGAACTTTTTGTTTTTCCCGGTGTAGCAATTGCAGCGCGCCGTCAACGATCCGCGCGATCACCAGGTGAAAACTGTTGGAGCCTAGGTCTACCGCCGCAATTAATTCGGCGGCAGACAACGCATTTGGCGTCAAATGGGTCATAACTCTGCCTGAATAGTCGGTCCTAGCTGTTGGCTGGCGAGATAGTCATAAATCGCCTGCTGAGACCTGATACTTTTTCTGTTGCCCCTTTTGACATAAGGGTTGCTTTGTTCTTTGTCGATCAGGCGGGCTTTGACATTGTCATTCCACTGCAAATCGAGCACTGTCATAATCTGTTGTTTGATCCGCGCATCATAAATCGGCACGCCGACTTCGACGCGCATTTCGATGTTGCGCGTCATCCAGTCTGCGGATGATAAATACAAATCAATGTCGCCGCCATTAAAGAACTGGTAAACCCGCGCATGTTCCAGGTAACGGTCCAGCACACTGATCACTTTGATATTGTGACTTTTGCCTGGGATACCCGGGATCAACGAACACATACCACGTACGATAATCCGGATCTTCACGCCAGCCTGACTGGCTTTATACAGCAGATCAACAATAGGGTCATCGACCAGATTATTCAGCTTCAACACAATTTCGGCTTTGCGCCCGCTCAAAGCAAAGTCAATTTCGCGCTGAATTAAGCTGTTGAGCTTTGGCCGGCTCCAGGTCGGCGAAACAATTAAGTGTTGAAAAACAAAAGGTTTGTAACTGTATTCAACAAACTCAAACACCTGGTCAACTTCATCACAGATTTCCTTGTGACAAGTAAACAAACTCATGTCGGTGTAAATGCGCGCGGTTTTTTCGTTGAAATTGCCGGTTCCTATATGGGCATATTTCACCAGTCCGCCTTTTTCTTCGCGGCTGATGATGCACAATTTCGAGTGAATTTTCAGTGTGGTCAGGCCAAACACTACCTGCACACCAGCCTGAGTCATCCGTCTGGCCCACTGAATATTATTTTCTTCGTCAAAACGCGCTTTGAGCTCCACTACCACTGTGACTTTTTTACCATTTCTGACCGCATCAAGCAGGGAATGGATCACCCGTGAATTTTTTGCCACGCGGTACATCGTCATTTTGATCGACTTCACTTTGGGGTCAAATGACGCCTGACGCACCCATTCGGTGAAATAAGTGAAGTTGTGATAGGGGTAATGCAATAACACGTCATTGCTGCGGATCGCATCAAAGGTGGTGTTATGTTGTTCAAAATCCGGGCTTGGCAACGGCGGCAGCGGCGAAAACTCCAGACTGGCATGGCCGGTGTACGGGAAATTAATGAAATCTTTGAAATTCCGGTACCGGCCACCGGGGATTAATGCGTCCAGCGTGTTAGCACCCAGCAATTTACGCAAAATTTTCAGCATATGCTCAGGCATCGACACGTCGTAGACCAGTCGTACTGGCTCGGATTCCAGCCGTTGCCGGATACCGTGCGACATCTTGTCGAGCAGGCTCTGATCTAAAGACTCGCTTAAGTCATATTCGGCATCTTTGGTCAGTTTCATTGAGTAGGCCTGGATGTCGCAGAAATCAAAGAAACCGGCGAACAAGTCGCGCAGACAGTGGATGATCACATCGTCCAGCATCATAAACTGATGACGATAACGGCCGCGGCGTTTGGTGCGGTTTAATGCAATCGGCAGTTCCAAAAAACGTGACACATCATCGGTCGGAACCTGCACTATGGCATATTCCGGTTTGCCCTGGCCGGTCATTTCAACCATCAGGTACGTGGCATTGTCTTCCAGGCGTTTCGACAATTGCAGGTGTTCATTTGATAGCAGAATGGGCGAGATGTGACGCAGCACTTTTTCCTTGAAATAGGATTTCACCCAGGCGCTTTGCGATTCGTTCAGCTTGTGCTGGTCGATAAACTCGATGTTATGTTTACGCAAGCCAAGTTGCAGATCCATATGGATGGCATTGAATTTGGCACCGAGGCGCAACACAAACTGTTGAATTTGTTTTAATAAATGTTCGGTTTGGCTGGCGTCTTCATTGTGATACATCTGCAGCATGATACGTCGTTTCACGTCCGCAACCCGCACCCGGTAGAACTCGTCCATGTTATTGGAATAAATGCCGAGAAAACGCAGACGCTCAATTAATGGGTTGCGTTCGTCAGCAGCTTCCTGCAATACGCGTTCATTAAAAGCAAGCCAGCTTAATTCTTTTGGGAAATAATGCATCGGGTGTTCTGAATTGTTTGGTAGTTCCATATCAGTTCCATCACTGCAGGGGAGGTGCTGAGCCTAATCTATGGCAATTTGATGAAAGAATTATGAATAAGATAGCCCGTCACGTCAGAACATGCACGGGCTATTGTTGGACAGAACCGTTTCAGTTCAGATTTTCAACATCGACCATCACATCTGAGGCGATGTCTTCGAGCGCCTGTACCACTTCGTCTTTGTTCAAACCTTCTGGTAACTCGACGGTTGCGATCGCGTTAAACAGTGGCACACCCCAATTCGGTGCGCTTTGTTTAGAGCTTTCAAAGTGAATGATATTGGTGCCTTTATGCTTAATGACCGACGACAGTTCACGCACAATACCCGGTCTGTCGTTGCCGGTGATGACGAATTTTAGCAGTTTCTGCTCGTTGACGCGGGAGTCCACCCCATGTTGTACGCGGATATCCAGATCCTTCATCTGTTGCAGGGCAGCGGTTAAAGCCGCTACATGTTGTTCTGCCACTTCAACCTGTAAAATCCCGGCGAAGTAACCAGCCAGATGGCTCAGGTTACTTGCGGTCCAATTGCCGTGGTATTCGGCAATCAACGTTGCAAGTTGTTCGACCAGGCCGGCTTTATCCTGTCCAATCAACGTTAAAACCAACTGCTTCATAGCGCATTTCCTTGTTTTAGTTCGGCGCTGTAAATCCCACGACTAGCTGGATTCAGCGTAAAAAATATATCATATTAAAATTTAATTTTTGTTATTTAAACAACTTGACCAGAGTCCAAACGGTTAACCATCCGGGCGCCCAGCCTGCCGAAACTATAGCCAGACACTTCAAAAAAACAACACTGCTGGTCGATTTTTGCCAGAAATTCACCAGACTGTTTTATCGTCATATTAATGTCATATTACCGAAATATGATGTGTAACGTGAACTGCAGGCACAGGCTTGCGATTGCCAACAAGAGGACTTTAAGGTGAAAACTTTTAAAATTTTATCGACAGCAGCCATTATCGCTGCCACTTTCAGTTTTCAAGCCGCTGCGGTGACTAAAGTCGACCCGGCTTTACCTGACTACCAGAAAGCCTCTGGCGTATCGGGCAGTATTTCCAGTATCGGTTCTGATACCCTGAACAACCTGATGACGTTGTGGGCTGAAGATTACCGTAAACTGTACCCAAATGTGAATATCCAAATTCAAGGTGCCGGCTCTTCTACAGCGCCAACGGCATTAACTGAAGGTACTTCAAACTTCGGCCCAATGAGCCGTGCGATGAAACCAAGCGAAATTCAGGCATTTGAAGCTAAATTTGGCTACAAACCAACTGCAGTGCCGGTTGCGGTCGACTTGCTGGCGGTTTACGTCAACAAAGACAACCCAATCAAAGGCATGACCATGGCGCAGGTTGACGCAGTGTTTTCTGCTACCCGCAAATGTGGTTACAAAGAAGATGTCACGCGCTGGGGTCAATTAGGTCTGGATGGTGCATGGGCGAACCGCGATTTCACCATGTACAGCCGTAACGCGGTATCTGGTACTTACGGTTACTTCAAAGAACATGCGTTATGTAAAGGTGACTTTAAATCAAGTATCAACGAACAGCCAGGTTCTGCGTCTGTGGTACAGGGTGTCAGCGAGTCAATTAACGGCATCGGCTACTCAGGTATCGGTTATGTGACTTCTGGTGTCCGTGCACTGCCACTGGCGAAAAAAGAAGGCGCTCCTTTTGTTGAACCAACTGCAGACCATGCGCTGGATGGCAAATACCCACTGTCGCGCTTCCTGTTTGTTTATGTCAACAAACACCCGAACAAAGAACTGACGCCAATGGAACGCGAGTTTATCAAACTGGTATTATCAAAACGCGGTCAGGAGATTGTGGTTCGTGACGGTTATGTACCAGTTCCGAACAAAGTTGCGGCGAAAGTTCTGGCCGAACTTGGTATCAAATAAATATCTGTTCTTTTTTAAGGCGCCTGCGGGCGCCTTTTGCGTTGCAGGCCAACCGTGGTGTCACTTTCGGCGCAAGATCGCCCCAGCGCAAAGTGTTCGATTATTGCCATTTTATGACAAAAATTAACTCTGTAATATTTCTGACATAAATCTCGTCTAAGCTTTGCAGCATCCGAAAAGTCAGTACTGGATGTGTAAACATGCAACAGACCTCCACGTCAGCTCCTGTCACAACAAGGCAATCATTATTGCCAAGTGGTGAGAAACGGGCCCGTCTGCGCCGTTGGCGCAGTTTTAAAGATAAAATGTCCAAATACGGTATCGCATTTGCCGGCATCAGTGTAGTCGCAGCTTTTGCGACTATTTTTGTTTATCTGTTTTCCGAAGTCGGACCGATTTTTTCGTCGGCCAGCGTGGAACCAGAGCAAAGCTACCAGATCAACAGCAGTAAACCGCTGTATACCAACCTTGAACGCTACAGTGAAGTGGGGCTGAATGTCTCGGCGGCCGGTGAACTGCAATTTTTTGATGCGCTGACCGGTCAGGCTGGCGAAAAAGTGCAGCTGCAATTGCCGGCAGAAACCACGATTTCAGCGTTTGCCCGTGGCGAACCCCGTTCAGGCATACTGGCACTTGGTTTATCCAATGGCCAGGCGCTGGTGATCAAACACGAATACAACCTGAGTTATCCGGACGACAAACGCAAAGTAGTGCCTGTGGTCACTTATCCATTGGGTGAAACACCGCTGGATTTAAATCCGGGTCAGGCGTTAAAGAGCCTGGCGGTGCAGGAAGGCAGCGCGGGTACCGCGTTAGTGGCGTTTGCCGCTGATGGTCGCCTGAGCTACCACGTATTTGAAGCGCAAACCGAGTTTATGACCGGTGAGACGACGTTAGTGCGTACCGATTATTCGTTGCCGGATGCACCAAAAGACGTCAGCCGGATTTTACTTGATACCACGCTGCACAACCTGTTCATCGCCGAAGGTAATGAAAAGATTCACTACTACGATGTGACCGATCCGGCACAAGCGCGCTACGTGGAAGCCGTTACGGCGGTTGCTGCCGGTCAGCAAGTCACTGCGGTCGAGTTTTTGGTCGGTGCGGTATCGCTGATAGTCGGTGGCTCGGATGGCAGTCTCAGTCAGTGGTTTCTGGTACGCGATGAGCACAACAATTTCCATTTAAAACACATCCGTGATTTCGAACAACATCCTGCAGCGATTCGCCAGATTGAACCTGAGTATTCCCGTAAAGGCTTCCTGGCACTGGATGCAGCGGCGAATCTTGGCATTCACTACGGTACGTCGGCTCGCACTTTGTCGTTGGAACCGTTGCTGGAAGGGACCAGTTTCGAACGCATCGCGATCAGCCCAATCAACACTGCATTACTGGGTTTTGCTGCGGACGGTAAAGTACAGCGTTTTGCGCTGGAAAATGCTCACCCAGACGTCAGCTGGAAAGCGATGTGGAATGAAGTCTGGTACGAAGGTCGTGGTGAACAGGACTATATCTGGCAGGCCTCTTCAGGTTCTGATGAGTTTGAAGCGAAAATGAGCCTGGTGCCACTGGCGCTGGGTACGCTCAAAGCGGCTGTCTTCGCCATGTTGTTTGCTACTCCGCTGGCTATCATGAGCGCGCTGTATACCGCCTATTTTATGACGCCAAAATTACGTGGCAAGGTGAAACCAACGATCGAGATCATGGCGGCGTTACCAACGGTTATTTTAGGCTTCTTAGCCGGATTATGGCTGGCACCATTTATCGAGAAATATCTCAGTGCGGTGTTCGCTATTTTGCTGTTGTTGCCTTTCATGATGCTGATAGCTGCGTATCTGTGGCGCTTTGCGCCGCGGTCTTGGCGTGAGCGTTTTGGTCTTGGTTGGGAAGTACTGCTGCTGATCCCGGTGATCATTGGCTTTATTTGGTTGTGTGTCAGTTTAAGTCCAAGCGTTGACCAGTTGTTCTTTAATGGCAGTTTGCGTCAGTGGTTT